>USMI01000001.1 GCA_900555735.1 uncultured Eubacteriales bacterium
CCGCCGTGATTCTCCACGATGCGGTTGACCGCAAAGGCCATATCCTTCGAGTTCGTGCCGACGACGATGATGTTATGCGAGTCATGGGAGATCGACGTTGCGACCGCGCCGGATTTCAGGCCGTAGCCCTGAATGTAGCCGATGCCGATGTGATGGGTGTTCTTGTGCCGTTCCACAACGGCGATCTTCAGCACATCATATTCCACATCGATGCGGTCAGAGTACCCGGCGTCCACCGTGGTGATCTCGCCGTCCACCATACCGATGATGCCCCGGGGACGCTTCTCGGCGAAGTCCTCGGCGGTGAGGGCCGCCACATGGAAGGTCTTGTGAGCCCGCTCCACCAGATACGGCTCGATCTCCGGGGATGGGAAATCCTGGATCTCGCCGTGATCCACCATGAGAACGCCCTTCTTGTAGACCTGCTCGATGTTGAAGTCCTGGAAATTGTCGATAATGACGAAGTCTGCCAGATAGCCGGGGGAAATGCCGCCCCGGTTGTTCAGCAGGAAGTACCGGGCGGCGTTGTGGCAGGCCACCTTGACCGCAGTGATGGGGTCGGCCCCCAGAGAGATGGCCTTCTTCACGATATAGTCGATGTGGCCCTTTTCCAGCAGGTCATTGGGGTGCTTATCGTCGGTGCAGAACATGCAGCGGTCAGCATACTTGCCGGTGAGCAGGGGCATCAATGCCTCCAGATTCCGGGCGGCAGTGCCCTCCCGGATCATGATGAACTGGCCCCGCTCCAGCTTGGCGATGGCGTCCTTCACATCATGGCACTCGTGGTCGGAGTAGACGCCGGCGGCGATGTAGGCGTTGAGGTCGTTGCCCTGAAGGTCCGGGGCGTGGCCGTCGATCTTCTTGTGGTGGGCCTGTGCCGCCACGATCTTCTCCACGGTCTGCTCGTCACCGTTGATGGCGCCCACAAAGTTCATCATCTCCGCAAGGCCCTGTACCCTGGGGTGGTCATAGAAGCTGTCGATGGCCCGATAGTCCAGAATGGCCCCGGACTCGTCCAGCGGCGTGGCGGGGACGCAGGAGGGCAGCATGAACCGCACGTCCACCGGCAGGTTCTCCGTGGCCTGCAGCATATACTCGATGCCGTCGGTGCCCATGACGTTGGCGATCTCGTGGGGATCCGTTACCACCGTGGTGGTTCCGTGAGGCAGGACGGCCTTCACGAACTCCGTGGGGCTGACCAAGGAACTTTCCAGATGGATATGGGCATCCAGGAAACCGGGGAGAACGATCTTGCCGGTGCAGTCCACCTCAGACCGGCCTTGATAGCTTCCCATGCCCACGATCAGACCTTCCGCCACGGCAATGTCCATGGTGGACAGTTCATTGGAGAACACGTTGACAAAGGTGGCGTTTTTCAGCACCAGATCCGCAGGCTCCCGCCCGGCGGCGGCCGCGATGATCCGCTGCTTTTTCAGCAGCTTTCGGTTGATCTTTCCAGCATAGCTTTCCGGCATAGTACCACTCCTTCTATAAATTTAACAGAAATCGGAATTGCTTATAGCAGACATAACGAAATGTAATATCTGGTGTTCTTGGGAGCAGTATACTTGAAAAAAACTGATTTGTCCATAGAAGAGACGGCGGTTTCCCGCCGAAATTTTATCCGGATTTTCGGCAGAATTTGACAGGCGGGGGAAACCGGGTGTCTCAACCGGTTTTTCGTGGGAAATCCATTGCGAAACAGCGGAAAAGAGACTATAATAAACTTAACTATGTCAAAAAAATTCGGAGGTTTTTCCATGAAGTGCATGGTCATTGACGGCAACTCCATCATCAACCGGGCCTATTACGGCATCCGCCCCCTGACTAACCGGGAAGGGCTGTATACCCATGCCGTTTTCGGCTTTCTTACCACGCTGCTGCGATTGAAGGAGGAAGAACAACCGGACGCCCTGTGCGTCACCTTTGACCTTCACGCCCCAACCTTCCGTCATAAGGCGGACGAGGCGTACAAGGCCACCCGGAAGCCCATGCCGGAGGAACTACGGATGCAGGTGCCGGTGCTGAAAGAGGTGCTGGATGCATTGAACATCCCCCGCTACGAGCTGGAGGGCTGGGAGGCTGATGACCTCATCGGCACCATTTCCCGGAAATGCGAGGCGGCGGGCTGGGACTGCGTAGTGGTGACGGGAGATAAGGATTCCCTCCAGCTTATCACCGACCATACGAAGGTGAAACTGGTGTCCACCCGTATGGGCCAGACCACCACCAAGGACATGACCCCGGAGACCTTCCGGGAGCAGTACGGCTTTGAACCCATCCACATGATCGACCTGAAGGCCCTCATGGGAGACACCTCCGACAATATCCCCGGCGTACCGGGGGTGGGTGAAAAGACCGCTATGGATCTTATTCAAAAATATGGCAGCGTGGACGCCATTTATGAAAAGCTTCCGGATATCGACGCCAAGCCCGCCGCCATCAAAAAGCTGACGGCGGGAGAGGACGCAGCCCGCCATTCCTACTGGCTGGCCACCATCGTCACCGACGCGCCGCTGGAATTCGACCCGGAGGACGCCCTGCGCCAGCCCTACAAGCCGGAGCTTTACGACCTGTTCGTAAAGCTGGAATTCACCAAGCTCATCCGGAAATACGGCCTGACCCCCGCCGCTCCCACGCCGGAGCCTGCCGCCGCTGCCCATGATGAGGACTATACCGTTATGATCGAGGTCCCCCAGACCGATGAGGACGCGGCGCGGCTCCTTGCCCAGTGGCGCGGCGCGGCCCATGTGGCGGTGTACGGGTTGGACGATCTTCGGGCGCTGGCGGTGGAGTGTGAGATCGACGAACACCACGGCCTGACGGTCATTCTGCGGACTGACCGGTTCGACGGCGACTGGGACGCTCTGCTGCGGGGCCTGTTCTCCGCCGATATCCCCAAGGCAGCCCACAATGTGAAGGATCTGACCCGCGCCCTGCTGGAGCGGGGCCTTCCCGCCGAGGGCTTTATCTTCGACACGGCGCTGGCGGGCTATCTGCTGGACGCCACCGCCGGAGGGTATGACCTTCAGCGGCTGTTTGTGGCCTACTGCGGCGCGGAGTTGCCCGCCCCGGCCCATCTGGCCAAGGACGCCTTTGCTCCGCTCAGTGATACCGCCACGGAGGAAGCCGCTCTATGCAGCTATACCAGCGCCGTGGCGGCGCTGTATGAGGTGCTGCCGCCCAAGCTGGAGGAGCTGGGCATGACGGCGCTGCTCCACGAGATGGAGCTACCCCTGTGCCGGGTGCTGGCGGAGATGGAGCTGGCGGGCTTCCGCATCAACGAAAGTGCGCTGGCTCAGTTCGGCATCGACCTGCAGGAACGCATCGTGGCGCTGGAGCAGTCCATCTACGACATGGCGGGCGAGAAATTCAACATCAATTCCCCCAGACAGCTGGGGATCATTCTCTTTGACAAATTGCAGCTGCCCCACGGCAAGAAAACGAAAACCGGCTGGTCCACTAACGCCGAGGTGCTGGAAAAGCTGCGGTACGAAGCCCCCATCGTGGACAAGGTGCTGGAATACCGGCAGTATGCCAAGCTGAAATCCACCTATGCCGACGGATTGCTGCGGGCGGTGTCCCCTGACGGGCGGGTACGCACCAGCTTCCAGATGACGGTGACGGCCACGGGCCGTCTCAGCTCCACGGAGCCGAACCTGCAGAACATCCCCACCCGCACCGAGCTGGGCAGCGAGATCCGCCGCCTGTTCGTGGCGGAGGAGGGCAATGTACTGGTGGACGCAGACTACTCCCAGATCGAGCTGCGGCTGCTGGCCCACATGGCGGGAGACGAGGCCATGCAGCAGGCGTTCCTGTCCGGCGCGGATTTCCACACTGTTACCGCCGCCAAGGTGTTCCATGTGCCGGAGACCGAGGTCACCCACCAGATGCGCTCCCGCGCCAAGGCGGTGAACTTCGGCATCGTGTACGGCATGTCCGCCTTCTCTCTCAGTCAGGACATCCATGTAACGGTGGCGGAGGCCAAGGACTATATGGAGCGCTACTTTGCCACCTACCCCGGCGTGAAGCAGTACATGACCGACATCGTGGAAAAAGCCAAGGAGCAGGGCTATGTGGAGACGCTGTACCACCGCCGCCGGGCGCTGCCGGAGCTGAAATCGGCCAATTTCGTCCAGCGCTCCTTCGGTGAGCGTGTGGCGCTGAACATGCCCATTCAGGGCACGGCGGCGGACATCATGAAGCTGGCCATGCTCCGGGTCTATGACCGCCTGCGACGTGAGGGCTTGCAGGCTAGACTCATCATGCAGGTGCACGACGAGCTGATCGTGGAGTGTCCGGAGACAGAGCAGGAAACGGTGGAAAAGCTGCTGCGGCAGGAGATGGAGCAGGTGGCGGCGCTGGCCGTCCCCCTGACCGCCGAGGCCCACAGCGGCAAAAACTGGCTGGATGCCAAGGGATAAGGAACGAAGGATGGAAAAAATACAGGTAAAGATCGTGCCCATGAACGCCGATCATCTGGACGAGATCGCGGCGCTGGAGCGGGTGTGCTTCTCCCGTCCGTGGTCCCGCAATATGCTGGCCGAGGAGCTGGAGAACCAGTGCGCCACCTTCCTGACGGCGCTGGACGCCGTGACCGGCAAGGTGGTGGGCTATGCCGGACTGCTGGTAGCGGCGGACGAGGGCTACATCACCAATGTGGCCGTGTTCCCGGAATACCGCCGTCAGGGCATTGCCGCCAAGCTTTTGAAGGTGTTCTGCGATTTCGCGGCGGGGCAGCATCTGGCCTTTCTGACGCTGGAGGTACGGCCCAGCAACGCCGCGGCCATCGCCCTCTACCAGTCCTTCGGCTTTACGGAGCGGGGACGGCGGCGCAACTACTACGACCTGCCCAAGGAGGACGCCCTCATTCTGACGCGGGATTTTGAGGAGGGGAACGCATGAACATACTGGCTTTTGAATCCTCCTGCGACGAGACCGCCGTTGCGGTGGTGCAGGATGGCCGCACCGTGCTCTCCGACGCCATTCTCTCTCAGGCGGACATGCACGCCCTCTATGGCGGCGTGGTGCCGGAGATCGCCTCCCGCAAGCATGTGGAGGCCATCGCCGGACTGACGGATCAGGCTCTCCGCGACGCGGGACTGACGAAGCAGGACATCGACGCGGTGGCCGTCACCTATGCGCCGGGCCTCATCGGCGCGGTGCTGGTGGGCGTCAGCTTCGCCAAGTCCGCCGCGTGGGCGCTGGGTGTGCCGCTGGTGCCGGTACACCATGTGCGAGGCCACATCGCCGCCAACTATCTGGCTTTCCCGGAGCTGGAGCCGCCGTTTCTGGCGCTGGCCATCTCCGGCGGCAACACGCTGATCGTAGACGTGGCGGACTACACCGACATGAAGGTGCTGGGCGCTACCCGTGACGACGCGGCGGGCGAGTGCTTCGACAAGGCCGCCCGCGTGCTGGGTCTCCCCTACCCCGGCGGCAAGCCCATGGATCAGCTGGTCCAGCAGTCAGCGGGCGGGGTCTATACCCTGCCCCGCGCCCATGTGGACGGCGCACCGCTGGACATGAGCTTTTCGGGGCTGAAAACCGCCGTGGTGAATCTGGCCCACAACGCCCAGCAGAAAGGCGAGCCGCTGGACGAGCCCGCACTGGCCCGTGACTTCACACAGGCCGTCAGCGACGAGCTGACGGAGCGGGCGGCTCTGGCACTGGAGCAGACGGGCCGCAAGGTGCTGGCAGCGGCAGGCGGCGTGGCCGCCAACTCCATTATCCGCGCCGACCTGCAAAGGCTGTGCGAAAAGCGGGGCGTGAAGCTCTATCTGCCGCCGCTGAAATGGTGCGGCGACAACGGCGCCATGATCGGTGCGCAGGGCTACTACGAATACATGTCCGGCGTCCGGGGCGATATGACCCTCAATGGCTACGCCACCATGGAGCTGGACGACGTGCGGTTCTGATTTTTTTCATACAGAAAAGGCAGGCGGTCGATCGACCGCCTGCCTTTTTGCATATATCCTGTTACAGTGCGCACTTGCCGCGCTTGAGGTACTGGCCCTTCACGTCGTTGACGACGCCGTTCTCCACGGCGGACATGCCCCGCAGGTACACAGCGGCGATGCTGCCGGAGGTACGGAAGCCCTCGAAGGGGGTATAATCGCAGCGGGACACCATATCGGCGGCCCGGAGGGTATGATCCGCCGCCGGATCGTACACCACAATATCGGCATCCGCACCGGGCGCGATGCAGCCCTTGCGGGGATAGAGACCGTACAGCTTGGCGGGATTCTCGCTGAGGGCGCGGCAGAAGGTGGGCAGGTCGATGCGGCCCGCTGCCACGCCGGTGGTATACACCACCTCGCCACGGGTCTCCACACCGGGAAGGCCGCCGGGAATGGTGGTAAAGTCCCCCTGCCCCGCCAGCTTCTGCTTGGTGGTGAAGGAGCAGTGGTCGGTGGACACGGTGTTGACCCGGCCCTCACGCAGGCCGTCCCACAGCGCGTCCTGATCTGCCTTCTTGCGGATAGGAGGCGAGCACACGAACTTGGCGGAGGACAGCCAGTCCTGCTGGTAGTACACGCTGTCGTCCAGCGCCAGATACTGAGGGCAGGTCTCGGAATACACCGTCTGGCCCCGGCCGCGGGCCTGATCGATCTCCGCCAGCGCCGCGGCATTGGTGGTATGGACGATGACCACAGGAGCCTCCGCCGCCTGGGCGATCCGCAGGATACGGCCCACGGCCTCCGCCTCCAGATAGTCGGGACGGGTCTGGGGATGGCAGGAGACGCTGTTCTCTCCCTTGGCCTTTTTCTCGGCCACCAGCGCGTCGATCACGCCGCTGTTCTCACAGTGGACACCGCAGATACCGCCCCGTGCCTTCAGCGCCTTCAGGGCGCGGTACAGGTCGCCGTCCGGCAGCATCATGGCGGGATAGGTCATATACATTTTAAAAGAGGTGATGCCGGCGGCGAACATGTCGTCCAGCTCGCCCTCAATGCCCGCGTTCCAGTCGTCGATGGTCATGTGAAAGCCGTAGTCACAGTGGCAGTCCGCCGCCTTCTTGTGCCAGAGGTCGAGGCCGTAGGCCAGTGTCTCGCCCTTGTTGGGGCAGGCGAAGTCGATGACGGTGGTGGTGCCGCCGCGGAGGGCGGAACGGCTGCCGCTCTCGAAATCGTCGGCGGTGGTGGTGTTGCACACGTCCAGATCAAAGTGGGTGTGGGCGTCAATGAAGCCCGGCAGCAGCAGCTTGCCGGTCACGTCCACCACCTCCGCGTCAGGCGCATCGATATGGGGCGCCACGGCGGCGATCTTCTCGCCGTCCACCAGCACATCGGCCTCCACGACGGCGCTGCCACTGACCACGCGGCCGCCGGTAAAGAGTCGTTTCATAGGAAAGTACCTCCCTGTCGTTTCTTATTTCGTCCATTATAGCACCTGCCGCCCTGCGGTGGTACAAAAATTTTTGTTTTTCAAAAATTTTTCACTGAAAAAAGAGTGTATTCGGAAAATATCCTGTATAATAGAATGAGGAAAAATTTCGGCGCAGCGCGGAAAGGAGGTCAGGCCATGTTTTCCCAGACATTTCTGGATGAGCTGATCGCCCGCAACGACATCGTGGACGTGGTGGGCTCCTATGTGTCGCTGACACCCAAGGGCGGCAGCTATTGGGGCTGCTGTCCCTTCCACAATGAAAAAACGCCCTCCTTCCACGTTTTGCAGGACAAGCAGTTCTATCACTGCTTCGGCTGCAAGAAGGGCGGCGGCGTCATCAATTTCATCATGGAGATCGAGAACCTCTCCTACCCCGACGCCATCCGCTTTCTGGCCAAGCGGGTCAACATGGAGGTACCGGAGGACCGGGAATCCGCCGACGCCGACCGATTGCGCAAGCGGCTGCTGGCGCTGAACCGGGACGCCGCCCGATGGTACTATGACGTGCTGCAAGGCCCCGACGGCGCGGCGGTGCGGGCGTATCTGGATAAACGAGCCATTTCCCGGAAAATTGCCGTGCGCTTCGGCATGGGCGCGTCGCCGGACAGCTGGGACGCGCTGCTGCGGGCCATGACCGCCAGGGGCTACACCAAGCAGGAGCTGCTGACGGCGGGACTGATCGTGGCCAACAAAAGCGGCGGCTTTTACGACAAATTCCGCAACCGGCTGATGCTGCCGGTCATTGACGTGCGGGGCGACGTGGTGGGCTTCGGCAGCCGCGTCATCGACAAGTCCGAGCCAAAATACATGAACAGCACCGAAACGCCGGTATACAGCAAACGCCGGGTGCTGTACGGTCTGAATCTGGCGAAAAAAACCAAGCGCCCCAACATGATCCTGTGCGAGGGAAACCTTGACGTGGTGACGCTGCATCAGGCGGGCTTCGACAACGCGGTGGCCTCTATGGGCACGGCGCTGACCACCGAGCAGATCCGATTGCTGGGCCGGTACACCAAGGAGCTGGTGCTGTGCTACGACAACGACAACGCCGGTCAGCTGGCCACCCAGCGGGCGCTGGAGATGCTGAACAATACGGAGTTCACCGTTCGGGTGCTGAAGCTGCCCCGGCGGCTGGTGGACGGCGAGTATGTGAAGCAGGACGCCGACGATTTCATCAAGTTTCAGGGTGCGCCCGCCTTTGAGCGCCTGCTCAGCGGCAGCGAAAATGGCGTGGAGTTCCGCATGTCGCAGGTGGCCGCCAAGTACGACCTGCGCAGCGATCAGGGCCGCATCGACTACACCGCCGAGGTCAGTCAGGTGCTTGCCGAGCTGGACAACGCCGTAGAGCGGGAGGTATACGCCAATCGTGCCGCCGAGGCCGCCGGACTGTCCCCCGATGCCATGCGGCAGGAGGTAGAACGGGCCGCCCGCAAGCGGCGGTACAGCGACCGGAAAAAGCGGGAACGGCAGGAGCTGAACCCCGCCATGACCATGCAGCCCGCCGCGCGGGGCAGCCGCTATACCAATCTCCGCAGCGCCATGGCGGAGGAGGGCGTGATCCGGCTGCTGCATCTTGACCCCACGCTGTTCGGCGACGCGCCGCCATTGCGGCCGGAGGAATTTTCCTCGCCGCTGCTGGGCAAGATATATGGCGCCATGTGGCCCCGGCGGTATGACCGCACCGGACTTTCCGCCCTGACGGGCGAGCTGACGGGCGAGGAAATGAGCCATCTGACCACACTGCTGCAAAAGCCAGAATCCACGGCCAACGCACCGCAGGCGCTGGCGGACTACATACGGGTGATCCGGGAGGAGCAGGCCAAACGGGACGGCTCCGGCATCGATCCCCTGCTGCTGGCCATGGAAACATTCAAGGATAAAAAACGAAAAGATAAAAAATAAAACGGAGGAAAGCACACATGACGGACAAGACCTATACCCAAAAGGAGCTGGAGGAAATGGCCAACGCCCTGCTGGCGGAGGACGATAAGAAGGCGGACGCCAAGGCGGTCAAGCCCGCAGAAAAGGATGACGCCAAGAGCGCCGAGGACAAGAAGGAAAAGGGCAAGCTGGACGAAAAGGCCATCGCCTCCCTGCCCGCCGCCGCGCTGATCATGGCCAACGAAAAGCTGCGTGACATGCTGGTCAAGGGCAAGAAGAAGGGCAAGCTGGACGCCAACGAGGTCAGCGACGTGCTGGACGAGATGGATCTGGAGAGCGAGCAGATGGACCGCATCTACGACTCTCTGGAGGCGCTGGGCATCGAGGTGGGCACCGAGGACTTCCTGTCCAATATCGACGACGACATTGAGCCTCCCATGGAGGAGATCGCCGAGATCGAGGAAGAGGAGCTGGTGGACCCCAATACGCTGGTGGACAGCTTCAATATCGACGATCCCGTGCGCATGTATCTGAAGGAGATCGGCCGGGTGCCGCTGCTGAGCGCTGACGAGGAGGTGGTGCTGGCCACCGCCATGTCCGCCGGACGCGCCGCGCAGGAGCGCATCGACGAGGCCGCCGAAAATGAGGAGACCATCCCCGACGAGGAGATGGCACAGCTGAAAAAGGATATCAAGGAGGGCAACAAGGCCAAGCAGAAGCTGGCCGAGGCCAACCTCCGTCTGGTGGTATCCATCGCCAAGCGGTATGTGGGCCGCGGCATGCTGTTCCTGGATCTGATTCAGGAGGGCAATCTGGGCCTGATTAAGGCCGTGGAGAAGTTCGACTATACCAAGGGCTATAAGTTCTCCACCTACGCCACATGGTGGATCCGTCAGGCCATCACCCGCGCCATCGCCGATCAGGCCCGCACCATTCGTATTCCCGTACATATGGTGGAGACCATCAACAAGGTCATCCGGGTCAGCCGCCAGCTACTGCAGCAGCTGGGCCACGATCCCACGCCGGAGGAGATCTCCGCCGAGATGGGCATGCCCGTGGACAAGGTACGGGAAATTCTGAAAATTGCGCAGGAGCCGGTGTCTCTGGAGACCCCCATCGGCGAGGAGGAGGACAGCCATCTGGGCGACTTCATCCCCGACGAGGGCGCGTCCGAGCCCAGCGAGGCCGCCAGCTTCACGCTGCTGAAGGAGCAGCTGGTGGATGTGCTGAGCACCCTGACGCCCCGTGAGGAGAAGGTGCTGAAGCTGCGCTTCGGCATCGAGGACGGCCGCACCCGCACGCTGGAGGAGGTCGGCAAGGAGTTCAACGTCACCCGTGAGCGCATCCGCCAGATTGAAGCCAAGGCCCTGCGCAAGCTGCGCCATCCCAGCCGCAGCAAGAAGCTGAAGGACTTTTTGAACTAAAGGAGCGTCTTCCATGATCCTTGATTTCAACGCCATGGCCGCCAACGCCGTGCCCCACTTCAAGGGCGGCGAGGGCGAGGCCATCGTCCGCAAGTTCGACGATCCCCGCATGGGCGCGGTGGTGCAGCTGACGCTGCCGGTAGGCTCCTCCATCGGCCTGCACACCCACACCGGCAACTGCGAGGTCATCTATGTGCTGTCCGGCAGCGGCCGGTGCATCGACGACGATGCGGAATATCCCATCACCGCCGGGATGTGCCACTACTGCCCCGAGGGTCACACCCACAGCATCGTCAACACCGGCGACACGGAGCTGAAGCTGCTGGGCGTGCTGCCCATCGTCAAATAACGTTTTCCGATTTTGCAGAGAGAAAGGAGTCCTGAATCATGCTGGACGCCACCTTGGGATACATTCTTTGCTGCCAGTCCCCCACCCTGTTTCTGGCGGCACTGTTGCTGCTGCTGTGCTATTTCACCCGCAAAAAGGCCCATCACGCCCGGTCTGTTCTTGACCTGATCCTGTGTATCCTGTGCGCCGCAGGCGGCGTGGTGCTGTATTTCCTCGGCATGGGGAAGGGCTACTTCTCCATCAAGGATTTCTATATGATCCGCACTCCGGCATGGATCGGCATGATCGCGGTGATCGCTGTCGCCGTATGGCTGGTCGTCCGCGGCTTCCTTGCCCTTAACCGCCGCCGGACGGCGGAAAAGGAGGCCAACCGCGCCGCCAATGCCGAGGCCCATCAGCGGGAAGAGGAGGCCAAGGCTGCCGCAAAGCAGCAGGCGGAGCAGGAAAAGGCCGCCAACGCCGCCGCTGTGGCCCACATCAGCGAGGAGGTGGACAGTGCGCTGACACCGGCGGACACACCGGATGCCGCGCCTGCCATGCCTGATCCCGCAGAGCCCATCAGCCTGACGCTGGACGGCGGCGATCAGGCGTAAGCGTACCGACTTCACAAAGGCGTGTTGCCCCGATAAGGGCAACACGCCTTTCAGCTTGTCAAAAAAGGCTATGCTTTTTTGGCAAAATAAGAATCGCTCCGACCCGCGCTTTTCCTCCCATAAATGGGCGAAAAAACACTCTCTCCGCGCAAAGAATTTTTTGCCACGCACATGTCGCGGCAAAAATGATCCAATCTGTTCGCCGCCATAGCGGGCGGCGAATTCTGCGAAGCTTTTGACAGTCTCAAAGATGTGTTGCTCTTATCGGGGCAACGCATCTTTGTTTTCTTCCTATAACAAGAACAACTACCGTAAGGAGGCTATTCATATGCAAGACTCACCGGTCACGCTGCATATCCCCTATCCCAATGAAAAGCAACAGCGGTTTCTGGAATGCCGCAAAAAGTACGTCGCCTTTGGCGGAGCGCGCGGCGGCGGCAAAAGCTGGGCCGTGCGCACCAAGGCCAAGCTGCTGGCCCTGCGCTATCCCGGCATCCGGCTGCTGATCGTGCGGCGCACCTATCAGGAGCTGGAGAGCAACCACATCCGCCAGCTGCGCGCCGAGCTCCACGGCGCGGCACAGTACAAGGCCACCGACCGCACTTTCACCTTTGCCAACGGCTCCACGCTGGAGTTTGGCTACTGCGCCAGCGACGGCGACATGGACCGCTATCAGGGCGCGGAGTACGACGTGATCTTTCTGGACGAATGTACCCAGCTGCGGGAGCAGTGGATGCGGCAGTTTGCCGCGTGTCTTCGCGGCGTCAACGACTTCCCCAAACGCATCTACTACACCTGCAACCCCGGCGGCCCCGGCCACAGCTACATCAAGCGTCTGTTCATCGACCGGCGGTTCGAGCCGGGCGAAAATCCCGACGACTATGAATTCATTCCCGCCCGGGTCACCGACAACAAGGCGCTGCTGGCGGCACAGCCGGAGTATCTCCGGCAGCTGGAGGCTCTGCCCCGGCGGCTGCGGCTGGCGTGGCTGGAGGGCAGATGGGACATCTTTCAGGGGCAGGTGTTCAGCGAATTCACCGACGATCCTGACCATTATGCCGACCGGCGGTTCACCCATGTGCTGCCTGCCTTCGATATTCCCAGAGAATGGCGGGTGTACCGCAGTTACGACTTCGGCTATGCCAAGCCCTTCTCCTGCGGCTGGTGGGCGGTGGATCACGACGGCGTGATCTATCGTATTCTGGAACTGTACGGCTGCACCTCCACACCCAACGAGGGCGTGCTGTGGACGCCGGACAGGCAGTTTTCGGAGATCCGCCGCATCGAGAGTGAGCATCCCTATCTCAAGGGCCGGGACATCTCCGGCGTGGCCGACCCGGCCATCTGGGACGCCAGCCGGGGTGAGAGCGTCTACGAAACGGCCCTGAAGCACCGCATTTTCTTCCAGCGGGGCGACAACCGCCGCATTGCCGGGTGGATGCAGCTGCACTACCGGCTGGCCTTCGACAGAGAGGGCTATCCCGGCATGTATGTGTTCGACACCTGCAAGGGCTTTCTGCGGACAGTCCCGGCGCTGCTGTACAGCAAGACCGCGCCGGAGGACGTGGACACGGCGCAGGAGGATCACATTGCCGACGAGACCCGGTATTTCTGCATGTCGCGGCCCATCGCGCCCCGGCGGATGGAGCCTGCGGGCCGCCCGCAGGACGATCCGCTGAATATGCGGAAGTCGGTATAAGGGAACGGAGGCGGGCTTGCCCTCCTCCGTTTGCTTATGTTTGCAGGCTCACGCCAGCTTGTCGGGATATATGCCCTCGTCATGGAGCTTTTGCAGCGCCGCCGCCACACGGGGCCGGTCCTCGTGATAGGTCATGCCGAACCACTGGTCGGCGGAATGGAGTACGGAAACCGTCAGCTGTCCCTTATCCATCATGTCGCCCACCATGGCAGGCAGCAGGCACTCCGCCTTGGGATCGTCGCCCACATGGCGGAGGAAGTCGTGGAAATACTGCTCCATATGTTCATAGATGGCAGGGGAAAAGCCCCAGAAATTCATGGATACCACGCTGTCGCCGTCCAGCTCCCGGCGAACGCCGTCCGCCATGTCGGCAATGCTGCCGTCGGGGAACTGCTGGATCTTCATGGTCTCGCGGATATCGGTCAGCTTGCCGTCCGCCGTGTGGCATACGCCGCGGGTGACGGTGCCGTATTTGCTGACGGTGTTCTTCAGAAGATAGCCCACCATGACGGCCTTCCCCTGCTCCGGCAGGGTCTGGAGCGCCTCGTACATGGTGCGGTAGGCGTCCACGCCGTAATAGTCATCGGCATTGATGACACAGAACGGTTCATGGACAAAGGGACGGGTACACAGCACCGCGTGGGTGGTGCCGAAGGGCTTGGTGCGCCCTTCCGGAATATGATAAAAGTCCGGCACGGAGTCAAAGGTCTGCTCGGCATAGCAGAACTCCACCTTGCGGCCGTCAGGCGTACACAGGGTATCCAGTGCCTCGCCCGCCAGACGGTGGATCAGGTCGCGGATCTCCGGCTTGATGACAAACACCACCTTGTCGAAACCGGCGCGGGCCGCGTCATAGATGCCGTAGTTCATCAGGATCTCGCCGTGAGGGCCAACGCCGTCCACCTGCTTGTTGCCGCCATAACGGGAGCCCATACCGGCTGCCATGATCACCAGTGTTGCATGCATTTCCTTTTCCTCCTGCTGCAAAAAATGTTCCGTCTACATGATACCACGTTTCCCCAAAAAGGGCAACCGCCTTTTCTCCTTAAAAATTTTCAGGAAACTTGTATTTTTCTCTGGATTTCAGGAGACCGCTCCCGTATAATAGATATATTGCGAAAAATTTTGGCAGGAGGCGTTTCCTATGGAAAAGTCAAAAGTGATGGGTCATATTTTTGCCATCATCACCATACTGGTATGGGGCAGCTGCTTTGTGCTGACCAAGAATCTGCTGGTGTATTTTACCCCCATCCAGATCATCCCGCTGCGGATGGGGCTGGCGTACATCACGCTGTGGATCCTGCGGCCCAAGACCATGAAGCTGCCGTGGAAGGATGAGCTGATGTTCATTCTCATCGGCATCACCGGCGGAAGCTTCTACTTCTATCTGCAAAATACGGCGCTGGATCACACCTACGCCGCCAACGTCAGTATTCTGGTGGCTATGAGTCCCATTCTGACGGTGCTACTGGCGCAGCTGTTCAGCCGCAGCAACGAGCGGCTGGGCAAGTATGTGTACATCGGCGCGGTCATCGCCATCGCCGGCGTGGTGCTGGTGGTGCTGAACGGCCAGATGTCCTTCCACCTCAGCCCCATAGGCGATCTGCTGGCTCTGGCGGCGGCGCTGATGTGGGCGGTATACTCCATCCTCATCAAGAAATACACCGAGCAGTACGATAACTTCATCGTCACCCGCCGGGTATTCCTGTGGGCGTTCCTGACCGCCGTGCCCCTGATGCTGCTGACCGACGGCATGCCCGTTCTAACGCCGCTGTTCACCGATGTGAAGGTGCTCATCAGCTGGCTGTTCCTGGGCGTGATGGGCAACGCGGTATGCTTCGCCATCTGGAACATCGCCTTCAAGGCGCTGGGCGTGGTGGTCACCAACAACTACCTGTACGCCTCCCCCTTTGTGACGGTGTTCGTGGGCTGGCTGCTGCTGGACGAGCCCATCTCCGTCATGAGCATCATCGGCGCGGTGCTCATTACCGTGGGTGTCATCTTCGCCTACAAGGGGGACAAGCCGAAGGCAGAATAAGGGGCAACAGACGGTTGCTTGTCAGATCTCACCGCACATGGTAAGATATCCTTAATGATTTAAGGAGGCGGTCAAATGGAGACGAAAGAGATCATTCAGGCACTGCGGACGAAGCAGGGCCTATCCCAGAACGAGCTGGCGGAGCGGGTGCATGTGACCCGTCAGGCGGTGTCCCGCTGGGAAAACGGCGAGACCATGCCCAATGTGGAGACGCTGAAGCTGCTGTCGAAGGTGCTGGACGCATCCATCAATACGCTGCTGGGGTCGCCCCGGACGCTGGTGTGCCAGTGCTGCGGGATGCCGCTGGACGACACCACCCTCAGCCGCGAGACGGACGGCACATTCAATGAGGACTACTGCAAGTGGTGCTATACCTGCGGGCGGTTTACCTATGCCGACAAGGCATCGCTGCTGGACTTTCTGGTGGCCCATATGCCCAATCCGGACGGTACGGCGGAGGATGTGCGCCGCACACAGTTCGACGGCTATCTGTCCACGCTGAAGCATTGGAAATAAGCAAAAATAACCCGTATGACCGCGGTCATACGGGTTATTTTTACAGCTTGATATCGCAGGACATGCTCATGACGGCGCTGCCGCCGATGCGGACATTCACTGTGCCGCCCTCGTCATAAAGACGGCTGCGGATCACGGAGGGCCGGCGCATATGCTCACCCTGCAGGAAGGTGTTCTCCTCCAGCGGGCGCACCATGCCGTGCAGGTACAGGTAATAGGTCAGCGCGCCGTTGCTGGTGCCGGTGGCGCACTCCTCCGGAATGTCGTACAGGGGCGCGTAGTTACTGCAATATGCGGTGCAGGCATCGCCGCCGGGGCAGAACATGTGGACGCCGGTAACATCATAGCGGCGGGACAGCTCCGTGACCGCCGCCTCGTTCTGCACGGCACGCATCAGGGTATCGTGATCCCGGACAGGTATCATGATATCCGCAAGGCCGGTGGAGACGATCCACGGCTCCAAGCCCTCCGGGCGATCGTCCGTTGTCAGACCGTAGGCGGCGTACAGCTCCGACCATTCCTCCGCTGTCAGCTTCCGGATCAGCTGCGGCGGCGCCATGTCCATCCACACCGTGCCGCCGGAGACCTCAATATTCAGGTCAGCCGCCTTGGTGTGGGCGATACGGCTGCCGTCGCCGATCAGCCCCTCCTGCCGCAGCAGGGCGAAGGAGGCCACGGTGGCATGGCCGCACAGGTCCACCTCCCCGGCGGGGGTAAAGTACCGCAGCGTTACGCTGCCGTCACCGTTCACGGCGACAAAAGCAGTCTCGGAGTGCTTGAACTCCGCGGCGATCTGCTGCATGACCGCATCCTCCAACGGATGATCCGGCAGGGCCACGCCCGCCTGATTGCCGCCGAACACACGGTCTGAAAAGGCATCCATCACATAGGCTCTCATCGGGAAAGCGCCTCCTTAAAAGGTGTATTTCTTCTTATATTCGTCGTAGTACCGGGCAAAGGATGCATCCTTCAGGGCCTTGACGCTGTTGAGATATTCGTGGGTATCGAAGCTGTCGCTCTCCACCTCGATGACGGCCACGGCGATGTTGGAGCAATGGTCTGCCACGCGCTCGTAGTTGGTCAGCAGGTCGTTGAATACGAAGCCCTGATTCAGCGTGCAGACGCCCTGCTGGAGACGATCCACATGGTGGGACTTCATCTCATCGCACAGGCCGTCGATGATCTCCTCCAGCGGCTCCACCCGGGCGGCCAGCTGCAGATCGCCGCTGGTAAACGCCTCGATGGAAATACCGAGGATCTCCGTCACCGCGCCCTCCAGCACCTGAAGCTCATGGAGGGCGCTATCGGAAAACACGATCTTCTTCTCGTCGATCTCCTGACAGACATCGGCCACGTTGCAGGCGTGGTCGGAGATACGCTCGAAGTCGGAAATGGTGTGGAGGTATTTGGCCACCTCCTCCGTCTGGGCCGGGGACAGAGAGCGGGCCGTCAGCTTCATGAGATAGGTGCCCAGCTTGTCCTCGTAGCGGTCGATCAGCTGCTCGGACTCGTCCACCATCTCATAGCCCCGGTTGCTGTATTCACCCCGCAGGGCCATGGCACGCAGCAGGTTGTCCTTCGCCTTTTCCGCCATGGAATCGGTCACCAGACGGCTCTGCTCGATGGCCAGCGCCGGGTGCTGGAGGAAGCGCTCCTCCAGACGGTCCATATCGTGCTGAGACAGCAGCTCGTCTCCCTTGTCGGAGATCAGCCAGACCACCAGTTTTTCCAGCAGCGGAATGACGGGGGTCAGCACCACCACGGTGGCCAGACGGAACAGGGTGTTCATCAGCGCCACGGTGACGGTGGTCATGACGACGGACAGGAAGGTAAAATGGAAGATGGCATTGGTGGCGTAGAACAGTGTGGCCCAGATGACCACGCCCAGCACGTCGATGAGCAGGTACACAAAGGCGGTGCGCTTGCCGCTGATGTTAGCGCCCAGCGCCGACAGCAGCACGGGGACCGCCGCGCCGATGGCAATGCCCATGGTGATGGGCAGCGCGATCTCGAAGGTGATGGCGCCGGTGCCGGCCAGCACCTGCAGGATACCCACGGCGGCGCTGGCGCTTTGCAGGATGCTGGTAAAGGCAAGGCCCACCAGAATACCCAGAATAGGGTTGGAGAACTTGGTGAGGATATCAATGAAGGCTTCGCTCTCCTTCAGGGGAGCCACCGCGCCGGACATGGCGGTCATGCCGTACATCAGCACGGCGAAGCCCAGCAGGATGTTGCCCAGATGCTTGCGGTTAGGCTTGCCCTTCACCATCCGCAACAGGATGCCCACGATGGCAAACAGACCCGTCAGCGTGGCGGTGGACAGCAGGTCCACCCAGCCGCTGCCGCCGGAGAGACTGTTCAGGCACAGGATCCAGCCGGTGACGCTGGTGCCCAAAATCGCGCCCATGATAACGCCGATGGCCTGCCGCACCTTCATCATGCCGGAGTTGACGAAGCCCACCACCATCACGGAGGTGGCGGAGGAGGACTGGATCACGGCGGTAACGCCGGTGCCCAGCAGCACGCCCTTCAGCGGCGTGCCCGACAGCTTATAGAGCACCAGCTCCAGCTTGCTGCCGGCCACCTTCTTCAGATTATCTCCCATAACGGCCATGCCGTACAGGAACAGCGCGATACCGCCCAGCAGCGATATGACGTCCGCAATGCCCATGCCCAAACTCCCCCATGCTAACCATAATGAATTCTCATATACACCGTCAGTATACATGACAGCCGCCTGTTTGACAAGCTTTGTTATTTTTTCTACATAGATTTCCGTCCGTTTTTAATATTGTATCTCCTTAACAGAAAACGTATTTGACAACGCTTCAAATTTTCGTTAAAATAGAACAAATACCCCTTTGCAAGCTGAGGGAGGAAAGTGAGGAGTACTATCTAAAATGCTCAATGAGCGCAGTCTTTTATCGCAGTTTTTACATTTCGTGGCCGCTACGGTGGCGTCACTGATGGTGTTCAGTCTGTATTCCATTGTGGATGGACTGATGGTCGCCAAGGGCGTGGGAGAATACGCCATGGCGGCGGTGAATCTGGCGGTGCCGTTTACCAACGTGCTGTTTTCCATCGGCATCATCTTCGCCGTGGGCACCAGCACCATCATCGCCATCTATCTGGGCAAGGGCGAGGGTGAAAAGGCCAACAGTCTGTTCAGCCAGAACACGCTGCTGCTGACATGTATCGGCCTGACCATCACGGTGCTGGTATTCGCCTTTCTGGAGCCGTTCGCCGTGCTGCTGGGCGCAAAGGGTGTCACCTATCAGTACACCATGGACTATCTGCGGGGCCTTGCGCCCTTTGCGGTGTGCTTCATTGTGTCCTACACCATGGAGGTGCTCATCAAGACCGACGGGTATCCCCGCATCGCCATTCTGACGGTCATCACCGGATGCCTGACCAACTGCGTGCTGGACTATGTGGCCATCTTTATTCTGGACTGGGGCGTTTGGGGCGCGGCCTTTGCCACGGGACTTTCCCAGCTGCTGACCTGCGTCATTTATCTGCGCCACTTCCTGCGGGGACACAACACCTTCCATTTTGTGAAGTTCAAAATGGATTGGCATATCTACAAGCGGCTGCTGTCCATCGGCGTGGCCGACGGCGTGACGGAGCTGTGCAACGGCGTGATGATCTTCCTGTTCAACCGCATCATCCTGCGGTGTCTGGGAGACGACGGACTGGTGTGCTACACCATCATCGCCTATGTGAACACCCTCATCATCAACACCATGCTGGGTATCTCCCAGGGCAGCCAGCCGCTGGTGAGCTATCACTACGGCAAGGAGGACGCGGCGGGCTATCGCAAGCTGCTGCGGTACGGCTTTACGGCGGTGGGGATCATGACGGTGGTCATCTGCGCCGTCGTGATGGTGTTCGCGCCGCAGATCGCCGGGATCTTCCTTGGAACCGAAAATCCCGGACTGGCGGCGGACGCCGCCGGGGCGCTGCGACGGTACGGCCTGTGCTATCTGCTGCTGGGCAGCAATGTCCTGATGGGCGGCTTCCTGACCGCAGTAGAGCGTCCCACCGGAGCCATCTGCATCTCCGTAGGCCGAGGACTGGTGTTTCAGGCCGCGGCGCTGGCGGCGCTGGCCTTCACCGTGGGCGGCAGCGCCATCTGGTACGCGCCGGTGATATCCGAGGCCGTCTGCGCCGTGATGGCGGTGTGGTTTTTGAGAAGGTTTTTGAAAAAAGCATAAAAAGGATGCCGTGCCAGCGGGCACGGCATCCTTTTTATGCTACTACCAACAAATGGCAGCCAAAAGCCGTCATTATTCCAAGCACGCCTCTTGTGTCGAAACCATACAAAAACAGTAGGTGAAGTCTGTCGAATTTTCTTGCAAATGGCCGGAATGTAAAAAAGGGGGTTGACAAACGGCACCGAAAGCGTTAACATGCCACCATCCAAGGCGGACACGCCATTGAGAACCGAGGAAAGGAGAAAATCAGTGATGAAGAAGCTGAGCGCCGTGATGATGATGTCTATGGAGATGTGCATGTGCCGCATGTGCATGTTTCGTCGCGCTCAATTCGGTCAACTGATTTTCCCTGACGGTATGGCGTCCTGCTGAACACAGGACGAACAACAGTCATGAACGGTGGAAGGTCGATTGACCTGCCACCGTTTTATTTTTGTTCTTCACCCGCAAACCTACATTGATGAAAAAAGGAGACAAACATCATGAAAAAGCACAACTACTTCGTGAAGCTGGCCACGCTGGCACTGGCGCTGGTCCTGACCCTGAGCCTGACCGCCTGCGGCGGCAACAGCAACACCACTGACGGCGACGACACCCAGCCCGTCATCCAGATCGCTGTTCCCAACGACACCACCAACGAGGCCCGCGCCCTGCTGCTGCTGCAGGAGAACGGCATCATCAAGCTGGCTGACGGCGCAGGCATCACCGCCACCAAGAACGACATCGTGGAGAATCCCTACAACGTTGAGATCGTCGAGGCCGAGGCCGCTCAACTGCCCAACCAGCTGCAGGATGTGGACTACGCCGTCATCAACAGCAACTACGCCATCAGCGCCGGTCTGAATCCCGTCAGCGATTCCCTGCTGATCGAGGGCAGCGCCTCCGCTTACGCCAATATCCTGACCGTGAAGGAAGGCAACGAGACCTCCCCCAAGACGCTGGCCCTGAAGGCCGCTCTGGAGAGCCAGCAGGTGGTTGACTACATCAACGAGAAGTACAACGGCTCCGTGGTCTCCGTGGTGGAGAACCCCACCGACGGCTATGACGCCACTGTGGATTACGACGCCCTGAACGGCGAGACCATCACCATCGCCGCCTCCCCCGCTCCCCATGCCGAGATCCTCGAGGTCGTCAAGACCATTCTGGCCGACAAGGGCATCACGCTGGACATTCAGGTCTACAATGACTATGTTGTGCCCAACACCGTGGTGGACGACGGCACTGTGGACGCCAACTACTTCCAGCACCTGCCCTATCTGGAGGACTTCAATGCCCAGAACGGCACTCACATCGTCTCTGTTTCCGCCATCCACGTGGAGCCCATGGGCCTGTACGGCGGCAAGCAGACCACGCTGGACGCTGTGACCGCCAGCAAGTAAGGAAGAAGGAGGGAGACGTCCATGATCGAACTGAAACACGTCAGCAAGACGTTTGATTCCGGCACTGCCGGAGGGGTAGACGCGCTCAAGGACGTCTCCCTTACCATTGAGGACGGGGACATCTACGGTATCATCGGCATGTCCGGCGCCGGCAAGAGCACGCTGGTGCGGTGCATCAACCTGCTGGAGCGTCCCACCAGCGGCGAGATCGTGGTGAACGGCCAGCGGCTGGACACCATGACCCCCGCCCAGCTCCGCGAGGCACGCCGGGGCATCACCATGATCTTCCAGCATTTCAACCTGCTGATGCAGCGGACCTGCCTGAAGAACGTATGCTTCCCCATGGAGCTGGTGGGCGTAAAGAAGGCCGACGCCGAGAAGCGCGCCCGCGAGCTGCTGGAGCTGGTGGGCCTGCCCGACAAGGCCAACGCCTACCCCGCCCAGCTCTCCGGCGGCCAGCAGCAGCGCATCGCCATTGCCCGCGCGCTGGCCACCGATCCCAAGGTGCTGCTGTGCGACGAGGCCACCAGCGCCCTTGACCCCAACACCACCCGTCAGATCCTGGAGCTGATCCGGGACATCAACAAAAAGCTGGGCATCACCGTGGTGGTCATCACCCACCAGATGAGCGTGGTGAAGGAAATTTGCAGCCATGTGGCTATTCTGGACGGCGGCGTGGTAGCGGAATCCGGCATGGTGGGCACGGTGTTTGCCGCACCCAAGTCCGCCGCGGGCCGCCGCCTGGTGTTCCCCGGCGGCGCCGACGCGCAGGTATACGATCCCTCCGGCGAGCGTCTGGTGCGTCTGGTGTTCAAGGACAGCAAGACCACCAGCATCCCCATGGTGGCGCGACTGGCGGCGGAGGAGAACATCTTCTGCAACGTCATCTCCGCCAGCACCCAGAGCCTATCCGAGGAGGTCTACGGCAGTATGATGCTGGGCATCCCCAGCGCCCACTTTGACCGGGCAGTCGCTTTCATTCAGAACATCGCCAATGTGCAGGTAGAGGAGGTCGACCACGATGTACAGTAATCTGTTCAGCGCCCAGTCCGTACAGGATCTGATGACGGTGCTGCCCTCCCTGCCCTTCGCCATCTGGGAGACCTTTTACATGACGGTGCTCAGTACGGCGCTGTCGCTGGTCATCGGCCTGCCCTTGGGCGTGCTGCTGGTGGTGGGCGAAAAGGGCGGCGTGCTGCCCTTGCCCCGCTGGCTGATGCAGGTGCTGAATGTCATCATCAATCTGCTGCGCTCCGTGCCGTTCCTGATTTTGATGATTATGGTGTTCCCCCTGTCCCGCCTGCTGATCGGCACCTCTATCGGCACCACGGCCACCATCGTGCCGCTGGTGGCGGCGGCCTTCCCCTTCGTGGCCCGTCTGGTGGAGACCAGCCTCCGCGAGGTGGACGGCAACATCATTGAGGCCGCCCAAAGCATGGGTGCCACGCCCATGCAGATCATCTGCAAGGTGATGATCCCGGAGAGCGTTCCCTCTCTCATCCAGAACGTGACCATCGCACTGACCACCATTCTGGGCTACTCCGCCATGAGCGGTATCATCGGCGGCGGCGGTCTGGGCAAGATCGCCATTGACTACGGCTACTATCGTTATAAGTATCTGGTGATGCTGGTGGCGGTGGTGCTGCTGATCCTGCTGGTGCAGCTGTTCCAGAGTCTGGGAACGTGGCTCAGCAAGAAGTGCGATAAGAGATTGAAATAAACACTATTTATTAAAATGAACCGGGCGGGGTTACCCCGTCCGGTTTTTTGCATACAGTTCGCACAATGCAAGTTCAATTTGTGCAACATGCATTTTTTTGCGTTTGACGAAATTTTCACATTGTATAGTGTGCAAAAATGAATCTTATAAAATTTCTACTTGCAAAACCGAAACAACAGGTTTATAATGAACTCGTATTTGAGGAACGCCCACGGGGCGCGGCTATGGAAAGGAGCACACCATCATGAGCAACAACGGCGGAACACTTGAAAAATTCGCAGGCTCCCTGAGCCAGCTGATCCAGCAGGAATACCACATCGGTGAGGAGTACTACCGGGGCGACGTGAAGCGCGGCCTGCGCAACAGCGACGGCACCGGCGTTCTGGCCGGTGTGTCCAAGGTGGGCAGCGTGCAGGGCTACTTCATTCAGGACGGCCAGCGTATCCCCAAGCCCGGCCAGCTGTACTACCGCGGCATCGAGCTGAACGAGATTGTGGAGGCCCACCGCAAGGCGGGCACCTTCGGCTATGAGGAGGTGGCCTATCTGCTGCTGCTGGGCTATCTGCCCTCCAAGACGGAGCTGCAATACTTCAACGAGATCATGAAACGGGCCAGAAAGCTGCCTGACGGCTTTACCGAGGACATGATCATGCGCCACCCCAGCCGGAACATCATGAACAAGCTGGCCCGCAGCGTGCTGGCGCTGTATTCCTATGACGACAATCCCGACGACACGTCGGTGGAAAATATGCTGCTGCAATCCATCAAGCTGGTGGGCTGCTTCCCCTCTATCGTGGCCAACGCCTATGCGGTGAAGCGCCATTACTTTCAGGGGGATTCCCTGCACATCCATTTCCCGGAGGATGACCTGTCCACGGCGGAGAACTTCCTGCGGATGATCCGGCCCGACAAGCAGTACACGGAGGAGGAGGCCCATCTGCTGGACATGATGCTGATGGTGCATGCCGAGCACGGCGGCGGCAACAACTCCACCTTCGTCTGCCGCGCCATGTCCTCCAGCGGCACGGATACTTACAGCGCCATCGCCGGCGCGGTAGGCTCCCTGAAAGGCCCGCTGCACGGCGGCGCCAACGCCAAGGTCATGGAGATGTTCCAGTACATCAAGGAAAACGTAGACCCCCACGACGACGGCTCTATCCGGGATTACCTGAACAAGCTGCTGGACGGCGAGGCCGGTGATAAATCCGGCAAGATCTACGGTCTGGGCCACGCGGTGTATACCATCTCCGATCCCCGTGCGGTGCTGCTGAAAAAGTACGCCCAGCACATGGCGGAGATCAAGGGCTACGCCGAGGACTTCGCCCTGCTGCAAAAGGTGGAGGAGTTGGGCATTCCGCTGGTGCAGGAGCGCCGCCACAACGACACGCCCATGTGCGCCAACGTGGACATGTATTCCGGTCTTGTCTACACCATGCTGGGCATCCCTGAGGATGTGTTCACGCCCCTGTTCGCCTCCGCCCGTATCGCGGGCTGGTGCGCCAACCGCATCGAGGAAGTGGTGACCTGCCACCGGATCATGCGTCCCGCCTACCGCGCCGTCACCATCAAGGATCACTATGTTCCCATGGAGCAGCGCACGGCGAAGCTGGTCACCCTCGCGGAATAAAACGATATCTCCGGTTTTCCACATAGAGAAGGAAGCGGCACGAATGTGCCGCTTCCTTCTCTATGTAGGGATGTTGATCGCTGCCTGTTCAACAGGCTTCCTTCTCGTCAAAGGACATTCGCTCCAACACATAATCCTTCATCTCGTCCACCAGCGCCTGCCGCTTGGGATGGCGCAGATAGTCGTTCAGATATTCCGGCCCGTCCAGATGCATGACCACCATGATATCCGCGTTGGAGCCCCTTGCGGTTTCGCAGCGGTACACATCCGTATCATGTACAAAGGGCAGCTCCACTTCCAATTCTGCGCATGCCTTGCGGCAGCGGAAATAGATGCTGGTCACATCCGCGTCTTTCGTCAGCTTCAAGAGAATATAGTGTACCATTCTTAGGACCTCCTTCAATTATTATTGCCATACGTTAGCGCATTTTTTAACAATTGTCAAGTCCTTTTTTCGTCGTTTCCACCACATGTGTTTATCTAAAATTGTGCAAATGTTTCAAAAAATCCACATTTTTCACTTTATCCACAAAAAGCGTTAAAGAAATATGCGAATTTTTTAACAAAAAATTTTTTATTTTTGTTTGCCGCACAGCGTCAATCATTCACGCAGCACAAACAAATTAGCAGCATTATTTCCCAGAAAATGGAAGCCCCGCACAAAAAAAGAGACGGCGCTCGCGCACCGTCTCTTTTCCATTTTCTTCTCTTTCAAGTACTACCGCTGGAAGCGTACCACATATGTTCCCAGCACCTGCTGACAAGGGATCTTCGCCGCGTTTTCAACGGTGAACGCCTCCTTGGGATAGACCGTCTTTACCTCGGTAGGATAGGCAGGCAGCGTCTTTCCGATGCTGACGCCATAGGCGTCCTCCGCCGTGAAGCTCCAGCGGAACGCACAGTCGCAGAACTCCTTCCCGCTGGCGATCAGCTCCGGCGCTCTCAGCCCCTCACCAAGGAAAAAGCACCCCGCGTTATCCTTTTCCGCCGGACAGGAGCCCTCGATCCCCACGCCGGTAAAGCGTATTTCAAGGAAGTCAGTCTTGAAGGTCTCCGTTTTCCCGTCCCGCTCATAGGGTACATCGTTCCAGAAGCCGATGTTGAGCCAGCCACGGACGCCGTCCTTTTCCACGGCGGTATTGAACTCCACATAGCCGCTGCAGCCCTCCCTGACCTCCGCGTTGATGCGCAGCACCGGCCGCAGCGACACAAAGCCCTCCGGTAGGATGGCCCGCAGCCTGTCCTGCTCTACGCCATATGCCATGACGAACTGTTCCACTTTCGTCTTCAAACCCTCCGCAAGCCTCATTTTTATCCAGTATAACAGAACCATTCTCCAGATACAAGCCATAGGAGGCAGCGAAAAAGCGGGCGCTGGCCCGCTTTTTCGTATTTGCGTGTGGTTCCGGTCAAAGCACCAGCAGCAGAGCCGCCGCCACGGCAACCACGCCGCCTACGGCACTGACAATACCGTAGATCTTGCGGGACTCCGGATCGTGCTTCTCTTTGGAGAGATAGTACAGTCCGGTGCCAAGGATCAGGACGCCGATAATCAGTGCAATGATTTTAATGACCATTTTGTGTTTCCTCCCGCACACTGACGGCGGCCACCACCTCCGGTGCGCCGTAGGTCAGCGTACCGGTCTTGTCAAAGGCGATCACCTTCACGCCGGCCAGCCGCTCCAGCGCGTCTCCCTCGCGGACAAGGAAGCCATGCTTGGTGGCGTTGCCGATGGCCGCCATGATGGCCGTAGGCGTCGCCAGCACCAGCGCGCAGGGGCAGAACACCACAAGGATGGTGACGGCCCGGATGATCTGTCCGGAAATGAGCCACGTCAGCGCCGCGGCAGTCAACGCAATGGCCACGATCCATGTGGCCCAGCGATCCGCGATGCCCACGATCTTGGCCTTGCCCGCGTCGGCGGATTGCACCAGCCGGATCATCCGCTGGATGGAGCTGTCCTCGCCCACCTTGGTGGCCTCCATCTCAAAGGCGCCGAACTGGTTCACCGTGCCGCTGGACACGGCGTCCCCCACCGTTTTATCCACCGGCAGGGACTCGCCGGTCATGACCGCCTGATTGATGGATGTCTGTCCCGAAACGATCACGCCGTCCACAGGGACGCCCTCGCCCGGCAGCACGCGGATGCGGTCGCCTACCTGCACCTGCTCCGCAGGGATGATCTCCTCGTTGCCGCCGCGCAGCACACGCGCCGTCTGCGGCGTCAGGTGCACCAGCTTTTCGATGCCCGCCCGGGCCTTTGCCACCGTCAGCTCCTCCAGCAGGCCGCCCAACTGCATGATGAAGGCCACCTCACCGGCGGCAAAGTCCTGTCCGATGCAGACCGAGGCGATCAGCGCCAGCGACACCAGCACGTCCGCTTTGATGTCAAAGGCAGTCACAAGGCCGATGATGGCCTCCAGCACAATGGGAACACCGCACAGAATGATGGCCACCCACGCCATATCAAAGGGCAGCGGCTGCCACTTTGCCAGACTGCAAATGACCGCGATGCCGGAGATCACCAGCAGGGTGACATCCTTTTTGATGCCGCCAAGCTCCAGCAGGTGCTCCAGCTTTTCCATCAGCGAGTTCATAGCTATTCTCCTTTTATACCATAGGGGGTATGTGTATAATATACCCCTATGGGTATCCTTGTCAAGAAAAAAAGAAGGGCTTCACCCTTCTTTTTTATGTTCAGCCCATGTTGGAAAACCGCTCCACCGCCTTGGTAAAGCTCTCGATGGTCTTGTCGGCATCTCCGTGCTCGATGCCGTCCCGGACACAGTGCTTGATATGCCCTTCCAACACCACCTTGCCGCAGCCGTGCAGCGCAGCCTTGGCCGCGTTGATCTGGGCCAGCACATCCTCACAGGGGACATCCTCGTCGATCATGCGGTCGATGGCCTGCACCTGCCCGATAATCTTTTTCAGTCTGCGGTGCAGATTGTCCGCATCCATGCATTGCTTCATGCTTTGACCTCCACAATCGGTATGGGTAAATTATAGCCCGCCGTCTCCGGATTGTCAACTGCCGCCGCGGGAGCAGCGCCTGCGACTTGGGCAACTTTATTCTTTTTTCATCATCCTTCTTGGAATTTTTGTCACTTTTTTTGTGACAAAATCTTGATTTTTTACCTATCCCATGATATAGTACAGGCAAGAATTAGCATATGCTAATCGACGAATTTATCAGATCAGGAGGTAATCTATGATGAAGAAATTAGGTCTGTTCGCCGCCGGTGTGCTGTTCGGCACCGCCGGTATCAAGGTGCTCAGCAGCAAGGATGCCAAGAAGGTATACACCCACACCACCGCCGCCGTGCTGCGCGCCAAGGACAGCGTGATGGAGACCGTCACCACCGTTCGTGAGAACGCCGAGGATATTTACGCCGACGCCAAGGCCATCAACCAGCAGCGGGCCGAAGAGGCTGCCGCCGCCGTGGTGGAGGACACTTCCAAGGAAGAAGCCAGCGCTGAATAACCATGAAATGCAACATTCTCCACGAATCCGCCGGGCGTCTGCGGGTGCATCTGTACTGCGGATACATGACGCTGCATCAGGCGGACGTACTGGAATACTCTCTGCGCAGCATCAGCGGCGTGACTGAGGTCAAGGTCTATGACCGCACTCAGGACGCCGTGGTGCTCTATACCGGAAGGCGCGGCGACGTCATTGCCGCGCTGGCGGCCTTCTCCTTCCCCAAGGCCGAGGCCATGGAGCTGGTTCCGGAGCACACCTCCCGCGCCCTGAACCGGGAGTTTGAGGACAAGCTGGTCATGACCGTCATGCGGCGGTGCATCTCCAAGCTGTTCCTGCCCTTCCCCATCACCTCGGCGCTGGCGGTGATCCGCTCCGTGAAGTACATCAAGGAGGGGCTGAAAGCCCTGTGGCACGGCAAGCTGTCCGTGGCAGTACTGGATGCCACCGCCGTAACGGTGTCCATCGTCCGGGGCGACTTCTCCACCGCCGGCTCCGTCATGTTCATGCTGCGGCTGGGTGAAATTCTGGAGGAGTGGACCCACAAGAAATCCGTGGCCGATCTGGCCGGTGTCATGAGCCTGAACGTGGACAAGGTCTGGCTTCAGGTAAACGACACCGAGGTGCTGGTGCCAGTCTCCGACGTGAAGGCCGGTGACTGCGTGGTAGTGCGTACCGGCAGCATGATCCCGCTGGACGGCAAGGTGGTGTCCGGCGAGGCTATGGTGAATCAGGCTTCCATGACCGGCGAGTCCATGCCCGTTCCCAAGCGGCCCGGCAGCTATGTGTACGCCGGCACCGTGGCCGAGGAGGGCGAGTGCGTCATTCAGGTGGAGAAAGCCTCCGGCAGCGGCCGCTATGACCGCATCGTTCACATGATCGAGGAGTCGGAGAAGCTAAAATCTACCGCCGAGGACAAGGCCGCCCGTCTGGCGGACCGGCTGGTGCCCTATACGCTGGGCGGCACGGCGCTGACGTATGTGCTGACCCGCAACATCACCAAGACGCTGGCGGTGCTGATGGTGGACTTCTCCTGCGCGCTGAAGCTGGCCATTCCCATCGCGGTGCTGTCCGCCATGCGGGAGAGCAGCGGCCACCGCATCTCCGTCAAGGGCGGACGCTTTCTGGAGGCCGTGGCGAAAGCCGACACCATCGTGTTTGACAAAACCGGCACCCTGACCTATGCCACCCCCAAGGTAGCTCAGATCATCACCTTCGGCAATTACAAGGAGCCGGATATGCTGCGGCTGGCTGCCTGTCTGGAGGAGCACTATCCCCACTCCATGGCCAACGCTGTGGTGGAGGAGGCCAAGAATCGCGGCCTTTCCCATGAGGAATACCACTCGCAGGTGCAGTATGTGGTGGCTCACGGCATCTCCAGCATGGTGGAAAACAAATCGGTGCTGATCGGCAGCGCCCACTTCGTGTTCGAGGACGAGGGCTGCCGTGTTCCGGAGGGCGAGCAGGAGAAATTCGACAGCCTGCCCGATGCCTACTCCCACCTGTATCTGTGCATTGCCGGAGAGCTGGCTGCCGTCATCTGCGTTTTCGACCCCTTACGGAAGGAGGCTCGCGCCGCCGTACAGGCGCTGCATGCGTGCGGCATCTCCAAGGTGGTCATGATGACCGGCGACAACCGCAAGACCGCCGAGGCCGTGGCCCGTCAGGTTGGCGTGGACGCCGTGTTCGCCGAGGTTTTGCCGGAGGATAAGGCGGAATTCATCCGTCAGGAAAAGGCTGCCGGTCGTACCGTTATCATGGTGGGCGACGGTGTCAACGACTCCCCCGCTCTTTCGGAGGCCGACGCAGGCATCGCCATCTCCACCGGCGCGGCCATCGCCCGGGAGATCGCCGACATCACCATCGCGTCGGAGGACCTGTTCGAGCTGGTGACGCTGCGGAAGCTGGGCGAGGCGCTGATGGCCCGCATCCACCGGAACTACCGGTTCATCGTGGGTTTCAACTTCTCGCTGATCGTGCTGGGCGTGGCGGGCGTTCTGCCGCCTACCACCTCTGCCCTGCTGCACAATATGTCCACGCTGGGCATCAGTCTCAAGAGCATGACCGACCTGCTGCCCGACGAAAAGAAATGATAAAGAAAGACCTCCGGAACTCCGGAGGTCTTTTTTTATGGTATCAAAACTCCAATCGGACGATCTGCATGTTCATCATGTTGTCGCCCACCTTGGCCAAAAAGCGGAAAAATCCGCTGACGGAGGGATCGTTCAGATCCTGATAGCCCAGCATGTAGCCGCGGCTGGATACCCGCATGCCCAGTGCCCATGGTGACAGCTCCTTTTTGGCGTCCACCACGGCGAAATACGCACCCACGTCCTGAATGTTGGCGGTTTTGATCCACGTCTTCAGCATCAGCTTCACGGCCCTTCTGTTGGCCGCGTCGAACACCAGACGTCCGTCGGGGAACGCGGCGTGCATAGCCTGCACCAGTGCCTTGACCTGCTCCGTCAGGAAATAGTAGAACACGCCTGCCGCGAAGAACACCACGCCATTGGACGCATCGATCTTCCCGAACCATGAGGTGTCGTTCAGGTCGCAGGGGATGTTCTCCTCCCGCTCTCCGGCGGGCAGCAGCTCATTGCGCACGTCGATAACGGCGGGAAAATCCAGATTGTAGATCTTGCCCCTGCCGTTATCACAACTCCGGCCGGTATCGTCCAGCCCGCAGCCCAGATTGACCACCGCCGCGTTGGGATGGGTCCGCAGATAGTCGCGCACCTCCCACGCCAGATCGTTCTGCCGCATGGCCACCTCCAGAAAGCCGAAGCGATGCATGACGCTTTTGGACTTCCCGGCCAGCGCCGAAAAATCGTAGTCGACCTCATCCATGAGCCGGACAGCCGTTTCATCATAAAACAGCCGCGGATACAGCTCCGAGCACATCTTCCGTCCGTACAGGGGGATCACCAGCGTCTCCTGCACGGTGTTCTTTTCAATATGGTATTTCATACGTTCCTCCGATAACCCGCTTCATCCCGGTATTCGGGATGCGCCTTCAGATATTCGTCTCGATCGCCGCAGATGGTATAGTCGCATTTGCAGCCGTTGGCACAGGTGGTGGTGCGCACCAGCCGCGCGTGGAGCAGCTCCATGGACACAAAGTCCACGTTGCACAGGGCGGGCATGATGTCCGTCAGCCCGTTCTTGATGGCAAATTCCGCCGCAGGGCACGCCGTAAACTCATAATAGATAGGCTTTCCCTTCTCATAGGGGGCAACCTTCATCTCGTAATCGTGCCACTTGTCGCAGCGCACCTTGGCCGAGGTGAACGCCTGATACATGAGCCTGCGCCAGAAGGGCTTGTTGCAGTCCACGAAGCGCAGTCTGCGGAAGGCGGGCAGGATCAGGTTTTCCTCCATCTCCTCGATCTCCCGGAAGGAGGTGACCGCCTTGCAGACGACGTAGTAGCTCAGGATGGCAATGCAGTCATAGGTGCCGCCCGCGCCGTTGTGGAAGTTCTTTCTGCCGCCCAGATCGGTGCGCCAGTCGGCGAGAAACGCCGCATACTGCCGCTGCACCTGCTCCCACACCGCTTCCCGCTGCTCCGGCGGATAATGGAGGGCGATCTTCTGCTGAATCTCTTTTTTGCAGGGCTTGGAGTACAACACATGGCAGGTGCGGTCAAATTGCAGTTCGTTGTCCTTCATTCCGTCTCCTTTGATGCCGCTATACGGTTAGTCGCAACTAACTGTCCGTGTTTGAAAAAGCCGCTCACCGCAGCATTGACGGGGCTATTGTAATACGTCCGGCAAAAAATGTCAAGGCGCCCGCCAGCTTCCACGGAAAAAGCGCACCCTCTCCGCTGCGAAAGGGCACGCCAGATGATAGCAGCCAAATCTGTTATTCGTGGCCTTCGGCGGCGATCATGTGCATGGCATGCTCCAGTGCGCCGATCACGGCGGTCAGGTTCTCCCGCGCCGCCTTTTCCGAGCCGGGCAGGTTGAGGATCAGGCTATTGCCCCGTGTGCCTGCCACGGCGCGGGACAGCATGGCGCGGGGCGTGATCTTCAATCCCTCCGCCCACATGGCCACGGGGATGGCGGGAATCTCCCGCTCCAGCACCGCCAGTGTGGCCTCCGGCGTCACATCCTTGGGTGACAGGCCCGTGCCGCCGGTGGTGATGATAAGATCGATCTTTCGCGTGTCGGCGCAATCACGGAGTACCGCGCTGATTTGATCCTTCTCATCCGGCACGATGGCAGTGTGGACGACGGTAAAGCCCGCCTCCTCCAGCATACCGCAGACAGCGGGGCCGCTGGTATCCTTCCGCTGTCCCCTGCTGCCCAGATCTCTGACGGTAATGACCGCCGCTGTATAGCTCATAGGGTTTCCTCCTTTTTTCGATAGCCCAGTGCCGCCGAGAGCATGGAGGCCGTGGCGCAGACCTGCTCCACAGCGGCATGAAATTCGTCGGAATGGGTGCTGCGGAACATGCCGATCACACCGATGGTGTACCTGACCTCGCCCTCCACTGTATAGACCGGCGCGGAAATGGAGCGCAGGCCGATCTTGTACTCGCCGTTTTCAATGGCGTAGCCGTTGGCGCGGCACAGGCGTATCTCCTGCATCAGCGCGGCGGGGTCGATGATGGTATGGGGCGTAAAGGGTGTCATGTTCTGCCGCCGGAGAAGCTTTTCCACCTCCTGCGGCGGCCGGTGGGCCAGAAACATTTTCCCCTGCGAGGTGCAGTAGATGGGCAGCCGCGCACCCACGTCCGAGACGATGCGCAGCTTGTCCCGCGCCTCCACCTGATCCAGTGTAATAACGCTGTCACCCTCGCAGATGGACAGCATCACCGACGCGCCGGTCTGCTGACACAGCCGCTCCATATAGGGATGGGCCACCAGCGAGATGTCCCATGACCGCTCCACCTGCCGCCCATACTCAAACAGCCGCAGGCCCAGCGTGTACTTGCCCTCCGCGTCCTGCGTGATCACGTCGTATGTCCGCATGGTGGTTAGCAGACCGAAAACCGTACTTTTGGGATAGCCGCACTGCTCGGATATCTCCTTCAGCGACAGAGGCTTCCCCGCCTGACTCAGTGTTTGCAGCAGCTCCATCGCCTTGGCAACGGACAGTATGATATTGCCATCCACCATGGTACAGCACCTGCCTTTCCCCTGTATCATAGTGGCTTCGACCGGTTCTGTCAAGGGCAATCCGGCAACGCCGTCACAAGATCCGACAATATCGTACAATCAATTTGAAATCACGCCGCGCAAAATGGTAAAATAGGCCAGATTCCAATGTGTGCCGTCAGGAGGGATACATCATGAAGCTGATCCGGACGCAGGACGCCGTGGGCCATGTACTGTGCCATGTATGACCCAGATCATCAAGGACAAGTACAAGGACGCCCGCTTCCGCAAGGGCCATGTGGTCACGGAGGAGGATATCCCCGTGCTGCTGAGCATGGGCAAGGAGCACCTCTACGTCTGGGAGATGACCCCCGGCATGGTGCATGAGAACGACGCGGCGGAGCGCCTGCTGGCCCTGTGCGGGCAGGAGAACATGACCCGCAGCGCGGTAAAAGAGGGCAAGATCGAGCTGAAGGCCGCCTGTGACGGCGTGTTTCTGGTGGACTCCCGGCGGCTGATCGCGGTAAACGGTCAGGACGAGGTGATGATCGCCACCCGGAAGGGCGGCACCGCCGTCCGCAAGGGCGACAAGCTGGCGGGCATGCGGGTGATCCCCCTCATTATTGAAGAGGGAAAGCTGCAAAAGGCCGAGCGTGCCGCAGGCACGGAGCCGCTGCTGACGCTGCGGCCCTATGTACGGAAAACCGCATGTATCGTCGCCACCGGCGGCGAGGTGAAGTCCGGTCTCATCAAGGACACCTTTACCCCCGTGGTGGTGGACAAGCTGAAGTCCTATGGCATTGAGACGCTTGAGGTGGTTTACTCCGGCGACGGCGTGGAGAACGTCCGTGACGCGGTGCTGGCCATGCGGGAGAAGCAGCCCGACATGATCCTGTGTACCGGCGGCATGAGCGTTGATCCCGACGACAACACCCCCGGCGGCATCAAGGCGGCAGGTGCCAATATCGTGGCCTACGGCGCGCCGGTGCTGCCCGGTGCCATGTTCCTGCTGGGCTATTTTGACGACGGTATGCCCGTGATGGGCCTGCCCGACTGCGTCATGTACGCGGGCGCTACGGTGTTTGACCTGCTGCTGCCCCGTGTGGCGGCGGACGTCCCCGTCACCCGCGCTGACATCGCCGCCCTGGGCGAGGGCGGGCTGTGCCTTGGCTGCGGCGAGTGCCGCTATCCCATCTGCCCCTTCGGCAAATAAAAGCGTCATACGCCCGATGGGCGTATGATTTTGAAAGCCGTTATCCTTGCAAAAGAATTGCGATCAGATAAAAATACCATCGAATGACAAGGGCCCTTGTTAATCGATGGTAAAACCAACCAAGAAAGGAAAAACATGATGAAAAAGTTTATCTCCCTGCTGCTGGCGCTGGTCATGGCGCTGAGCCTGATGGCCGACGCCAACAATGACGCCAACAATGACGCCAACAACGACGATCAGCCCCCGCCGAGACCGTGGAGCTGACGGTGTTTGCCGCCGTCTCCCTGACCGAATCCCTGACCGCCATCGGCGAAAAGTACATGGCTGAGAACGAGAACGTGAAGATCAACTTCAACTTCGATTCCTCCGGCAAGCTGTACACCCAGATCAAGGAAGGCGCTTCCTGCGACCTGTTCATTTCCGCCGCTCCCAAGCAGATGAACCAGCTGGACGGCACCCTGAAGGATGACGCCGACAAGAACCCCGACGGTCTGGACATGCTGGTAGAGGGCAGCCGTCTGGACCTGCTGGAGAACAAGGTAGTTCTGGCCGTGGCCGAGGGCAGCGACAAGGGCATCGACAGCTTTGATAAGCTGGCCGAGCTGCTGAAGGCCGGCAGCGTGACGTTGGCCATCGGCAACGAGGACGTGCCCGTGGGTCAGTACACCAAGAAGATCTTTGCTTACTACGAGATCGATGAGGCCGCCATTGCCGCCAACCTGACCTATGGCTCCAACGTGAAGGAAGTCACCACCGCCGTGTCTGAGGGCACCGTGGACTGCGGCATCATCTATGCCTCCGACGCTTACTCCGCCAGTCTGACCGTGGCCGCCGAGGCCACCGCCGATATGTGCGGTCAGGTCATCTATCCCGCCGCCGTGCTGAACACCTCCGCCCAGCAGGATGCTGCCGCCGCGTTCCTGGCCTATCTCCAGAGCGCTGACGCTTCCGCCGAGTTCGAGAAGGTGCTGTTCACCCCGCTGAGCAAGTAGCCATCCCCGACAGCGCCATCACTCTGGGGGACGGCCCGTACACCGCCCGCGTTTTCCGGGTCATTCAGGATCTGGAGACCTCGGTGGTGCTGCTCCAGCCGGAGCACGCACCGGACGCGGTGATGATCCGCGCCGCCGCTGCGGATATCGGAGCGGTCGCACCGGGAGAAACGATCGCTTTCCGCCTTCAGGCAGAGAAATGCCTGTGCTACTGACAGAATAATACCGCGCCGCCGCAGGAATTTCCTGCGGCGGCGTTTTTTCCTCGTGGACGTTTTTTGTTGGATTTCCTTCCTTTTTGTTCCAATTTTCTGGCAAAATAGCCCTTTAGACTGATAAAGAAAAATGATAAAACAACGAAAATTGATAAAACTGATGAACAATACTCTTGCTTATTTGGTAAGAATCAGCTATAATGGCTAACGACAATACTATTTTGCCTGTGAAAAAGAGAGAGACAGCGGCAGGGTCGCTGTGGTTATGAGTTAAAATCGTGGAAGCAAAGAAAAATGTACGTTCCCTGTGGACAAGGGACTTTACGATCATTACGCTGGGCAGCGTTGTTTCCATGCTGGGCAACAGCATGTCGGGCTTCGCGCTGAGCCTGCTGGTGCTGGATTATACCCAGTCCAGCATGCTGTACGCCATCTATATCGCCACCTTTACGGTGCCGCAGATCGTGATGCCCATTTTCTCCGGCGCGATTCTGGATCGCTTTTCCCGAAAGAAAACGATCTATACGCTGGACTTCATTTCATCGGGGATCTACCTCGGCGCGGCATGGATTCTCAGCCGCGGATGGTTCAGCTTTCCGGTGCTGGCGGTGGGATGCTTCGTTATCGGCTCCATCAACAGCATATACATGGTAGCATACGACAGCTTTTATCCGCTGCTCATCACCGAGGGAAACTACTCCAAGGCCTACTCCATCGCCAGCGTACTGGAAACGCTGTCGGCTGTAATGGTCCCGGTGGCTACATTCATTTATAATAAGGCGGGCATCGCGCCGCTGCTGGCAGGCAATGCCCTGTGCTTCCTGATCGCGGCCATCGCGGAGACCCGGATCCGGGCGGAAGAGAAATATATCGAGCAGCAGAAGCAGAATCTGACCGCGCAGCAAAGCTCCGGACGGCGGCTGCTGCTGGATATCAAAGAGGGCTTTCTGTACCTGTCCGGCGAAAAAGGCCTGCTGGCGGTGGCGGCGTATTTTACGTTCAGCTGTCTGGCCGGCGGCGCGTCGCAGGTCATCACGCTGCCCTACTTCAAGGGCACGTTTGAAAACGGCGAGTATGTCTACATGCTGGTGTGGGGCATGGCGCTGGTAGGCCGCGCAATGGGCGGTCTGCTCCACTATAAGGTGCAGCTCCCCACAAAACACAAATACGCCATCGCGCTGGCCGTATACATTATCATATCTTTGTCAGAGGGCTTTTACCTCTATACGGCGATCCCGGTCATGGCGATCCTGTGCTTCCTTAACGGCGTACTGGGCGTGACCAGCTATACGATCCGCATTTCCGCCACGCAGAGCTATGTGCCGGACGAGAAAAAGGGACGCTTCAACGGTGCGTTCAATATGCTGAACACCGTGGGAAGCCTTACCGGCCAGCTGGCGGCGGGCGCACTGACGGCAGTGCTGCTGCCGCGCACGGTGCTGACCGGCTTCATGATGGTAGCAGTTATCGCGGCGGTGGTATTCATCGGCGGAAACCGCACGGCGGTCAGCGCCATTTACAACCGCCAGCAATAGCAACTATGGCAAACCGGCAGCCTGACCGCACAGGCTGCGCAACACAACAAGGAGGAACCGACCATGAAATTTTCAGAGATGCCTTATCAGCGCCCTGATCCGGAGGCAGTCAAGCAGCAGATGACCGCTTTGACCCAGCGGCTGGAGCACGCAGCGTCCTATGAGGAGGCGCGGCAGGCCTTTCTGGATCAGCAGGCAGCGTCCCGCTCCGTGGAGACGCAGGCGACGCTGGCATCCGTCCGCCACTCCATCGACACCCGCGACGCTTTCTATGACGCGGAGGAAAAGTTCTGGAACACCTTCGGGCCGGAGCTGGAGGAGTATGAGCAGGCATGGAAGGCCGCTATGCTGGCCTCCCCGTTCCGCAAGGACTTTACCGCCGAGTTCGGCGATCTGATGTTCCTGAATACCGAGATCGCCCGCAAGAGCTTCTCCCCGGAGATCATTCCAGAAATGCAGCAGGAGAACGAGCTGACGCAGGAGTATGAAAAGCTGCTGGCTTCGGCGCAGGTCCCCTTCGAGGGCAAGGTCTACACCCTGTCCCAGCTGCAGCCTATGAAAACGGATCTTGACGACGCGCGCCGTCTGGCGGCATGGAAGGCCGACGCCCAGTGGTCCATGGAGCACGCCGAGGAGCTGGACACCCTGTACGACAAGCTGGTGCACCTGCGGGACACCATGGGCAAGAAGCTGGGCTATGAGGGCTATACCACGCTGGGCTACTACCGCATGACCCGCAACTGCTACACCAAGGAGGACGTGGAGAAGTTCCGCGCCGCGGTGCAGAAATATCTGGTTCCGGTGGCCGACAAGATCTACCGCAAGCAGGCGGAGCGGCTGGGCAAGAGCTATCCCCTGAGCTTCGCGGACGCGGCGCTGGAGTTCCGTTCCGGCAACCCCCGCCCCGTTGGCGCGCCTGACGATATTCTGGCGCAGGGCATGAAGTTCTACGGCGAGCTGTCGCCGGAGACGAAGGAATTCTTCCGCACCATGCTGGACAACGAGCTGCTGGACGTGCTGAGCACCGAGGGCAAGCGGGCCGGCGGCTACTGCACCAGTCTGGGCGACTACGAGGTCCCCTTCATTTTCGCCAACTTCAACGGCACCCAGCATGACGTGGAGGTGGTGACCCACGAGGCCGGTCACGCCTTTGCCAGCTGGGTCAACCGCAAGCGCATCCCCTCCAGCTATATCTGGCCTACCATGGAGGCCTGCGAGGTACACTCCATGAGCATGGAGTTCTTTGCGTGGCCGTGGGCCGAGGGCTTCTTCGGCCCGGATACCCGCAAGTTCCTGTACAGCCATCTGGCCGGTGCGCTGACGTTCATTCCCTACGGCACCATGGTGGATCACTTCCAGCATATCGTCTACGAGAAGCCCGACATGACACCCGCAGAGCGCAATGCCGCATGGAAAGAGCTGACCGCTGTCTATACGCCCTGGCTCAACATGAACGACAGCGACCTGCCCTTCTATACCGAGGGCCGCCGCTGGCAGCGTCAGACCCATATCTACGTCACGCCCTTCTACTACATTGACTATTGTCTGGCGCAGACCGTGTCGCTGGAGTTCTGGGCCATGATCCAGAAGGATCCGGCCGATGCGTGGAAGCACTATATGGCCTACGCCGAGCAGGGCGGCAGCCGTACCTTCACTGAGCTGCTGCGGAACGCCGGTCTGGAAAGCCCCTTTGACGAAAACTGCCTGCGGGGCGTGTGCGCCGCGGCGGAAAAGTGGCTGGATGATTACGACATGACCGGCATCCTGTAATGGCCGAGGAAAAAAAGCGGCGGGGACGCCGCGACCATCTCAATGACTTCTACCGCGATGTATCCGGCAACTACATCTATACCGGCGCGTGCTATGTCTGCACCGGTGGGCCGCAGGCGCGTACCGTGCTGCTGCGCCGCCTGTGGCTGATGACCGTCGTAATGGCGATCGCGGTGGTGGCCGGAGGCTGTATCTCCGCGCCGGGTGTCGGGCGGTGCTTCTATGTGCTGCTGCCCTATGCCGCGCAGATCGGCGTCACCGGCAGCATCGTGTGGGCCATGACACGCTGGCAGGTAAGGGAGTACCCCATGCGTGCCTATGTCTATCAGGCGACGGTGAAGGCCCTGCCGGGCCGCTGTCTGGCCGGTGCCATACTGGCCGGAGCCGGTCTGATCGCCGAAACGGTGTACCTGCTGCTCTCCGGCAGCGGCGGACGCGGCGCGGCGGCGGCAGTTTATCTGCTGCTTCAGGCATGTGTCCTTGTGCTGGCGCTGCTGGCACGCCGCAGCGTGCTGCAAAGCCAATGGCAGCCGGCGGAGGGCAGTAACGGCCTGACAACCGAATAAGGGAGACTGCCGCCTTTCCGGTACGGAACAGCGCCCTGAACCGTGCGCTTTGCCGGCAAACGACAGTCTCATAAATGGGGGTACCCCCATTTCCTGCGCGCTTCGCGCGCAGGAGCATTGTGTATGCTCTGCGGGCATATGCCCGTTGTTGCAAATATTAAAAAGGAGTATGATTTATGAAAAAAACACTCGCGCTGATCCTGTCTCTGATCATGTGTGTCAGCCTGTTCACCGCCTGCGGTAACGGCAACAACAATGGTCAGCAGGATTCGACCACCAAGACTCTTGTGGTCGGTACGCAGAACTTCGACGGTAAGTTCTCTCCCTTCTTCTACACCAACGATTATGAAAACCAGGTCATGAGCATGGTTTTCGACGCCCTGCTGGGCACCGACCGTGAAGGCGCCGTGGTGCTGAAGGGCATCGAGGGCGACGTTCGTCCCTACAACGGCACCGACTATACATACACCGGCATTGCCGACTGTGATATCGTCGAGAACGCCGACGGCACCGTGGACTACAACATCACCATGAAAGAGGGCGTGAAGTTCTCCGACGGTACCGAGATGACCATTGACGACGTTATCTTCTCTTACTACGTCCTGCTGGACCCCACCTATGACGGTGTGTCCACTCTGTACTCCATCCCCATCGAGGGTCTGGAGGCCTACCGTTCCGGTATGGATTCCCGCATGAACCTGATCCTGGCTGCCGGTCCTGACGGCTACACTGCCAACGACTACTTCACCGAGGATCAGTACAACACCTTCTGGGCTGCCTTCAACGCCGCTGGCGAGAAGTTCGCTCAGGAGATCGTGGATTACTGTGTGGCCGCCGGCGACGCTGCTGACGCCAACGATGTCGCTACCGCCGCTGGCGCTTGGGGCTTCGACGGTCTGGCTGCCGACGCTACCGCTGCTGACTTCTGGGCCGCCATCGTGGCTAAGTACGGCTATGACATCACCGACGACGGCATCAATGCCGAGACCGCCGGCACCAGCATCTCCGCTCTGATCGAGGCCGAGATCGGTGACACCTTCTCCGACTACACCGTCGGCGTGCAGACCGGTGAGTCCGCCGCCAACGTCTCCGGTATCGTCAAGACCGGCGACTACTCCATGACCGTCACCCTGACCGAGGTCAGCGCCAGCGCGATCTATCAGATCCCCGTGACCGTCTGCCCCATGCACTACTACGGCGAGACCGAGAAGTACGATTACGACAACAACAAGTTCGGCTTTGACAAGGGCGACCTGTCCCACGTCAAGTCCGTCACCTCCGCTCCTGTCGGCTCCGGCCCCTACACCTTCGAGAGCTATTCCAACGGCGCTGTGACCCTGCAGAAGAACGCCGGCTACTGGAAGGGCGAGCCCAAGATCGACACCATCATCTGGCGCGAGATGCAGGATGTGGATAAGATCCCCGGCGTCGTTTCCGGTACCATCGACATCACCGATCCCTCCTACTCTTCCGAGGCTGCCGAGCAGATCAAGAAGGCCAACTCCAACGGCGAGATCTCCGGTGACGTGCTGCAGACCGATCTGGTCGCCAATCTGGGCTATGGCTACGTCGGCTTCAACGCCAACCGCGTGAAGGTCGGCAACGGCAATGGCGGCGACGAGGCCTCCAAGGATCTGCGTAAGGCTATCGCTACCGTGATCGCTGTTTACCGTGATGTGGCTGTCGACTCCTACTATGGTGAGTTCGCCAACGTCATCAACTACCCCATCTCCGATACCTCCTGGGCCGCTCCCCGTGTCACTGATGAAGACTACAAGGTCGCCTTCTCCGTCGACGTGGACGGCAATGACATCTACACCGAGGGCATGACCGCTGACGAGCGTTACGCCGCCGCCAAGCAGGCCGCTCTGGGCTACTTCGAGGCTGCTGGCTACACCGTCACCGACGGCAAGATCACTGCTGCTCCTGCTGACGCTCCCATGGACGCTGAGGTCATGGTCGGCGGCAGCGGCACGGGCGACCACCCCACCTTCATGGCTCTGACCCTGGCCTCCGAGGCTCTGAAGGAGATCGGCTTCAACCTGATCGTCTCCGATATGTCCAACTTCTCCGAGATGACCAACGCCATCAACGCCGGCAACGTGGATATGTTCGCCATGGCATGGCAGGCCACTCCCGATCCCGATATGTATCAGATCTATCACAGCAACGGTGGCTCCAACGAGAAGTCCTACTGGATCAAGGACGCTGAGCTGGACGACCTGATCATGCAGGCCCGCCAGTCCACCGATCAGACCTATCGTAAGACCCTGTATAAGGAGTGCCTGGACATCGTGGCCGACTGGGCGGTGGAGATCCCTGTCTACCAGCGTCAGAATTGCATCATTCTGTCTTCTCAGCGCGTGGATCTGGATACCGTCACTCCCGACATCACCACCTATTGGAGCTGGTACAACGATCTGGAGCTGCTGGACGTTAAGTAAGCTTCGGTTCTATACATCTGTTTTTTCCTTAAAGGCTTTGACCTTTAAGATGGGTACCCTGCGGCTGAAAAGCCGCAGGGTATCCTATCCCCAGACTCTCTGCGTATGAGTCAGGCGGTTCGACGTCCATGCCGGAACGACTGCCTGATACGCAAAGACCCGTCATCATTACGCAGTACCATATCAAACGAGGGCGGCCATCCCCTGCGCAGGGCATGGCCGGCTGAAAACGGAGGGATCATATGCGCAAATTTTTAGTCAAACGCACGCTGCTGTCAATTCTGATCTTGTTTTTCGTGACATTCATCATCTATGTGTTGATGCGCTGTCTCCCCGCCTCTTATGTGGAAACGATGGCGCGGCAGCTGTCTCAGGCCCCCGGCTCCAAGCCCTATGAGGAATGGCTGGCACAGCTGAACGCACAATACGGTCTGGATCTGGACCTGATCCCCGGCTTCTTCGTACAGCTGAAAAACCTTGTTACCGGCAACTTCGGCGACAGCTGGAAGTATACGGTGCCCGTGCTGCAAAAGTTCAACGAGGTCATTTGGGTGTCCTTCATCATGGGCGCCATCTCCCTTGTGTTTGAGCTGCTGATCGCGGTGCCTTTGGGCATCGTGGCCGCCACCAAGCAGTACAGCGTGACTGACTATACCGTCACTACCATCGCCCTGCTGGGCATGTCCCTGCCTACCTTCTTCTTCGCCACGCTGCTGAAGCTGGTGTTCTCCGTGAAGCTGGGCTGGTTCGATCTGGTGGGCCTGACAGGACGTGACTTCAACACACTGAGCGCCTTCGGCCAGCTGCTGGATATGGCAAAGCATCTGGTGCTGCCCATCGTGACGCTGGTGTTCATCTCCATCGGCCCGTGGATGCGCTACGTCCGCACCAACATGCTGGAGGTACTGAACGCCGACTATATCCGTACCGCCCGCGCCAAGGGCCTGTCGGAAAAGAAGGTCATTTATCACCACGCATTCCGCAACACGCTGATCCCGCTGGTCACCTTCATCGGCGGCAGCCTGCCCGGCCTGTTCGCCGGCGCCCTGATCACCGAGACGCTGTTTGCCATCCCCGGTATCGGTTACATCTCCTATAACGCCATGGTGGCCGGCGATATCCCGTTCTCCATGTTCTACATGACGTTTTTGGCGATCCTGACCCTGTTGGGCAACCTGATCTCCGACATTCTGTACGCCGTGGTCGACCCGCGGGTACGCATCGCTTGAGAAGGGAGGACGTGAAGCATGAGTTATTTCGACGATAAGAAGGATAAAGATTTGTCCGTTCCCGGCCATGGGCAGGGAATGCCGGGCACCGATGCCCGCCGCCGCTCCTACGAGCTGAACGAGGAATACGCAGGCAAGGACAACACGCCCTCCGAGGACAACAAGCCTCATGAGGATTACTCTCTGAGCGACGACCGCCGCGTCAAGGTCCTGTCGCCCGGTACGCTGGTGGCCAAGCGGTTCTTCCGCAACCGGCTGGCCGTGGTGGGCCTGACCATTCTGGCTGTCATGTTCATCTTCTCCTTTGTCGGCGGCCTTGTCAGCCCCTACGGACAGGATCAGGTATTCTACCGCGACGATATCCAGATGAAGGAATACGCCGCCATGTCCGAGAACACCGAGTACCGTTATCTGGTAGCGGACGGTCAGGAATTCGGTGCCGTTCTGCAGGCGCAGCTGACGCTGCACATGGGCAAGAACGAGGAATTCACCTACAAGGGCATCACCTATACCGTCACGGAGGAGGGCGACAGCCTGTATTCCGTGTCGCAGGGTGACACGCTGTTGGCGGTGGCCTATAAGGACATCATCAACCCCAGTGTCACCGGCGAGAAGTTCAGCTTCAACTTCACCTTCAACGCTCTGAAGGCCCACGTCAACGGTGAGCCGGAGTTCACCGCCGACGGCAAGACCTATGCCATGGACGACGGCAGCGTTATGCTGGACGGCGAGGAGATCGCCTACATCAGCCGCTACGTGATCCAGTCCAAGGTAGCCGGCACCGTGATCTCCAAGGAGTTCAAGGAGCGCGTCCTTGAGGCCGTGGAGAAGGGCGAAACGCAGATCGAATACACCAATGAAAACGGCGAGGTCCGCGAGATCGAGCTGTCCTATAACCCCGCCAAGTATCAGTGGTCCATCAAGGAGGGTACGTCCACCCGCGTGTTCGACGACTACTCCTTCCCCACCAAGACGCATCTGCTGGGTACCGATAAGAACGGTATGGATATGCTGACCCGCCTGATGTACGGCGGCCGCGTGTCCCTGTGCATCGGCTTCATCGTGGTCATCATTTCCGCCACGCTGGGCGTGATCCTCGGCGGCGTCTCCGGCTACTTCGGCGGCTGGGTGGACAATTTGATCATGCGTATCGTGGATATTTTCTACTGCATCCCCTCCACGCCCCTCATCATCATTCTGGGCGCGGCCATGGACGGTATGCGCGTCGATCCGCAGATCCGTATGCTGTACCTGATGTTGATTCTTGGCTTCCTTGGTTGGCCGGGCATCGCCCGTCTCGTCCGCGGCCAGATCCTGTCCCTGCGCGAGCAGGAGTTCATGACCGCCACCGAGGCCTGCGGCATCAGCGTTTCCCGCCGTATCTTCCGGCATCTGATCCCCAACGTGATCCCGCAGCTGATCGTCAACTGCACCATGAGCCTCGGCTCCACCATCATCACGGAAGCCACACTGTCCTTCCTTGGTCTGGGCGTCAAGTTCCCCTTCGCTTCCTGGGGCAACATCATGAACGACGTTTCCAACTCCTACGTGCTGACAGAGTACTGGTTCATCTGGATCCCCGCCGGTGTCTGCCTGATGCTGACGGTGCTGGGCTTCAACTTCGTGGGCGACGGTCTGCGTGACGCGTTCGACCCGAAGATGAAGCGCTGAGAAAGGAGAGAAACGGAATGGCTAAGAAGCATAATGACGGCTATCTGTCCGCGAAGGAATCCCGCCGTATTTCCAAGGAAAACCGCAAGATCACCAACGAGCTGGAGAAAAAGCGCAAGCGGAAGAACGTGCCGGAGACGGAGTATCTCACTCAGATGCACGATCCCAATAACGCTGTGGAGTTCGATAACCTCCACACCTACTTCTTTACGGACACCGGCGTGGTCAAGTCCGTGGACGGCGTCACCTTTTCCGTGCCCATCGGCAAGACCGTGGGCGTGGTGGGCGAATCCGGCTGCGGCAAGTCCGTTACCAGTCTGTCCCTGATGCAGCTGCTGCAGCGGCCGCAGGGTCAGGTGGTCGAGGGTGAGATCCGCCTGAATCTGGGCAATAAGGCCTACGACGTGACGAAAACGCCGGACGAGGTGATGCAGCACCTGCGCGGCAACGTGGTCTCCATGATCTTTCAGGAGCCGATGACGGCGCTGAACCCGGTGTTCCGCATCGGCGACCAGCTGGACGAGGTCATTGCCCTTCACGACGACAAGCATCAGAGTGCAGAAGAGATCAAGGCGCACTCCATCAAGCTGCTGGAGATGGTGGGCATCGCCAACAGCGAGGGCGTTTACAAGAACTTCCCCCACGAGCTGTCCGGCGGTATGCGCCAGCGCGTCATGATCGCCATGGCTCTGGCGTGCAGTCCCCGGCTTATCATCGCCGATGAGCCGACCACGGCGCTGGACGTGACGATTCAGGCCCAGATCCTTGATCTGCTGCGGAACCTGAAGGATAAGATCAATTCCTCCATCATGTTCATCACCCACGATTTGGGCGTTATCGCCGAGATGGCGGATTATGTGGTGGTCATGTACGCCGGCCGCATCGTGGAGCAGGGCACGGCGGAGGAGATCTTTGCCCATCCCGCACATCCCTATACCATCGGTCTGATGGCCTCCAAGCCTGTGGTGGGCCGGCAGGTGGATAAGCTTTATTCCATCCCCGGCAAGGTGCCGAATCCCATCAACATGCCGAACTACTGCTACTTCAAGGATCGCTGCGAGATGTGCGTCGAACCGTGCGACGGCGCGTATCCCTGTGAGGTCAGCATCTCTCCCACTCACAAGGTGTCCTGCTACCGCTACTATGACGGCAAGCGGCCCGATCTGGAGGAGCAGGTAGAGGAAGAACTGACCGGCGGCGCTGACAACGGAAAGGTGGGTGAGTGATATGCCGTTTTGGAAAGCAGGAAAGAACGACGATCAGGTCCTCGATGAGCTGAAAGAGACTCAGAGCCAGAATGCCAACGATTTCGTCAAGGAACAGGCGCATGCCAAAGAGGCGAAGAAGTCCTCCCTCATCATCGAAAATAATTTCACCCCTGTGGAGTACGACCCCCAGTACATTCTGCAGGTCAATCAGCTGAAGAAGTATTTCCCCATCAAGGGCGGCATGGTGTCCAAGACCGTGGGCTATGTCAAGGCCGTGGACGGTGTGACGTTCAACCTCAAGCGCGGTACCACCATGGGTCTGGTGGGCGAGTCCGGCTGCGGCAAGACCACCACAGGCCGTACCATCCTGCGTCTGTATGACGAGAAATCCGGCGGACAGGTACTGTTCAACGGAAAAGAGGTCTATGACCTGTCTCCCAAGGAGATGCGCGCCATGCGCACCAAGATGCAGATCATCTTCCAGGACCCCTTCTCCTCCCTGTCTCCCCGTATGCCGGTAGGTGAGATCATCGGCGAGGCGGTGCGCGAGCATAATCTGGTGCCGAAGGAAGAATTCGACGACTATATCGACACGATCATGGACAACTGCGGCCTGCAGTCCTTCCACCGTGACCGCTATCCCCATGAGTTCTCCGGCGGCCAGCGGCAGCGTATCTGCATCGCCCGCGCACTGGCGCTGAACCCCGAGTTCATCGTCTGCGACGAGCCTGTGTCCGCGCTGGACGTGTCCATTCAGGCGCAGATCATCAACCTGCTGAAGGACATTCAGCAGAAGTACAACCTGACGTACCTGTTCATCAGCCACGATCTGTCGGTGGTGGAGCACATCTCCGACACGGTGGGCGTCATGTATCTGGGCAATCTGGTGGAGTACGGCGCGACGGAGGACATCTTCCGCAACCCGCTGCACCCCTATACAAAGGCGCTGTTCTCCGCCATCCCCATCCCCGATCCCACGGTGAAGATGAACCGTATCGTGCTGGAGGGCAGCATCCCCTCTCCGGCCAATCCGCCCAAGGGCTGCAAGTTCCACACGCGGTGCGCCAACTGCATGGCCTGCTGCAAGGAGGAGGCGCCGGTGCAGCGTGAGCTGGAGCCGGGTCACTTTGTGGCCTGCCACCTGTATGATAAGTAATGGCCAAGAAGCACGAGTATCAGGACGATGATGGACGCACCATCGCCGACATGAGCGGCATCGAGCCGATGCCCATGCTGTTTCCCCGCTTTCCGGGCAAGAAAAAGCAAGCCGGTGCGGAAGTTCCGGCGTCGGATCGCCCGTGGGAAACACAGCAGCAGCTTCCCGACGACCTGCGGAATGCCGCCATGCGCGGCGCGCTGAAAGCTGCCATGCTGATCGCAGGTGTGTTTATCGCCGCCGGTGCATTGGCCATTCTGGCGATGCAGCTCCTGTGGAGCTAAAGCACGACCCCATATTACAGGAAACGGCATGACCAAGGTCATGCCGTTTCTTTTATTCTACTATTCCCGTAAAAAGACAGGCAGCGGTTTTCACCGCTGCCTGCCTATCCTATAATGAAGCACCTGCCTGCAAAAGCGGTACGCCGCTTCTTTTATTCCCCTTTGTCCGCCGCGTCCCGTACCGCTTCCAGCGGCAGCGCCTGCTCCCGCGCGATACGGTGCAGGTCCTCGTACTCATATTTGGCGTGGGTCACGCCGTAGCCGCTGGATACCTTGCGGCGCACCGCCCCATAGGGCGTGGCCACCGTCTCCTCCCGCCGCTCCAGCGTATAGCGGCGGCAAAGCTGCTCCCGTATGCCGATGGTGGTGGTATGCCGGAACAGCAGCTCCGCCATCCTCCGGCGGTCATCCTCCCGGCACAGGACGGTCAGCAGTGTCCCCAGCCGGGACTTTTTCATGGTAATAGGCGTGGCCCACACATCCAGCGCACCGGCCTCCAGCAGCGTCTCCATGGCAAAGGCAACGGCTTCCGCCGTCATGTCGTCCAGATTGCAGCGCAACTCCGCCACCTGTCCCGCATCCGCCGTCGTCTCTCCCCAGAAGGCCCGCAGGCAGTTGGCCATATCAAACTCCTTCGTTCCCATGCCGTAGCCCACCGCATCGGTGGCCATGACCGGCATCGGTTCAAAACGGGAGACGAAGTGCTTCAGCAGCGCCGCGCCGGTAGGGGTACACAGCTCCGCCTGAATGGCGCCGCTGTAAGAGGGGATGCCCCGCAGCAGATACGCCGTGGCAGGCGCAGGCACCGGCAGAATGCCGTGGGCGCACCGCACCTGTCCGCCGCCGACACAGACCGGCGACGCAATGATCCGCTCCGGCGCCAGCTTGTGCAGCAGCAGGCACACCGCTGTGATATCCGCCAGCGCGTCCATGGTGCCTACCTCATGAAAGTGGATCTCCGTCACCGGCACGCCGTGGACGTGGCTCTCCGCCTCCGCCAGCAGGCCGTATACCGCCAGCACGTCCGCCCGCACCTGCTCCGGCAGGTGCAGATGCTCCCGCACGATGTGCTCTATGCCATGCAGTCCGGTGTGTTGATGGCCCTCATGATGGCGATGATGGTCGTGCATGGACGCCGATTCCTCCACGCCGTTCACCTGCACCGACATATGGGTACCGCGGATACCGCAGCGCGTCACCGTTTCGCAGCCATAGACCACGTTGGGAACGCCGACGGCATTCAGCTCCGCCACCGCCGCTTCCCTGTCCGGCATCAGCTCCAGCAGCGCTGCCGTCAGCATGTCGCCCGCCGCGCCCATACCGCAGTCCAGATACAATGTTTTCATGGAGAGCCCTCCCTGTTTGTCAATGCTCCCCTGATTATAGCGGATAAAGGCGGGATTTGCAACCGCCTGTTCCCGCCGGTTCTGCGCAAAATTTTTTCTGCTTTTCGCAAATAGCTATCGAAATCTTTTCGGAACTATGATATAATCCCTTACAGCAGAATTTGAGAGGAGTTTCCGCCATGAAGCACACTTCCCTGAAAAAACTGGTGCTGTCCGCCATGTTTTTGGCCATCGGCCTTGTACTGCCCTTCTTTATCGGCCAGATCCCCGCCATCGGCAAAATGCTGCTGCCCATGCATATTCCCGTACTGCTGTGCGGTCTGATCTGCGGCTGGCAGTGGGGCCTTGGCGTCGGCTTCGTGCTGCCGCTGCTGCGGTCGCTGCTGTTCAGCTTTCCCGCCATGTACCCCAATGCTGTGGGGATGGCCTTTGAGCTGGCGGTGTACGGCGCGGTCATCGGCTACCTGTACGCCCACAGCAGGTGGCAGTGCGTCAAGGCGCTGTATAAGTGCCTGATCCCCGCCATGGTCGCCGGACGTCTGGTGTGGGGCGCGGTGATGGTGGTGCTGATGGGCTTGGGCGGCAGCGCCTTCACCTGGCAGCTGTTCATCGGCGGCGCGGTACTGAACGCCCTGCCCGGCATCGCATTGCAGCTGGTGCTGATCCCCGCTGTGATGGTGCTACTGGACCGGACAAAGCTGGTGCAGTTCTCTCGGCCTGAGCCGGTCGCCGAGCAGGCCGTATGACGAACCGCGACTACGACCGGCTGGCGCAGGCCATTCAGGCCCGGCTGGCGCGGCATGAACGCCTTATCGTCGCCATTGATGGGCGGTGCGGCTCCGGCAAGACCACGCTGGCGGCCCGCTTGCAGCAGGAGCTGGGATGCACCGTGTTCCACATGGACGATTTCTTTCCCCGGCCCGAGCAGCGGACGGAGGAGCGCCTGTCGCGGCCCGGCGAAAACGTAGATCACGAACGGTTTCTGGCGGAGGTTCTGCTGCCGCTTCAGCATATGCAGCCCGTCACCTACCGGCCCTATCTCTGCGCCCGGCAGCAGCTGGGCGACCCGGTGACTGTCACGCCCAGCCGTCTGACCATCGTGGAAGGCTCCTACGCCTGCCACCCCGCGTTATGTGAGCACTACGGTCTGCGGGTGTTTCTGTCGGTGGAGCCGGAGGAGCAGCTGCGGCGCATCGAAAAGCGCAACGGCCCGGAGAAGGCCGTCATATTCCGCGACCGCTGGATCCCCCTTGAGGAGATGTATTTTAAAGCCTTTGACGTGCAGGCCCGATGCGACCTGTCCCTGCACGGGTAAGCTGCCTGCCAAATACAGCCGCAGGATACGCCTGTATCCTGCGGCTGTATGCATTTCTTTACGCGCTCTTAACTCGACGGGCGGCTGCTTTTCTGGTATACTGTTCTCAATTTACAACAAAGGAGGAATCACGCTTATATGGATACTGACGGCGGTGACTATCCCGGTAACCATCTGAACTGCCATCTGTTTTTGTCAGCATATCTGCGCTGCGTTTCGTGGGGCAGACGTGCTTTTTTGCGCTTATAGCAGCATTTCCGTACACAGAAACAGACGACAGAAAAGGAGTTACTTATATTGTCAACCACAACTTGTATCATCATTATGGCGGTATGTCTGATGCTTTCCGCCTATTTCTCGGCCACGGAGACGGCCTTCTCCTCCGCCAATACCACCCGATTGCGGACGCTGGCGGAAAAGGGCAGCAGCAACGCCGCGCTGGCACTGAAGCTCTTGGAGCAGTATGACCGCCTGCTGTCCACTATTCTTATTGGCAACAACATCGTCAACATCGCCACCGCCTCCATCGGCACGGTGCTGTTTGTCCGGCACTACGGCGACGCGGGCGCCACCATCTCCACCGTGGTAGTAACGGTGGTGGTGCTGATCTTCGGTGAGATCTCTCCCAAGAGTATTGCCAAGGACTGCGCAGAAAAATGCGCCATGCTGTCCGCACCCATTTTGCGGGTGCTGATCTGGATATTGATGCCCCTGAACCTGCTGTTCTTCCTGTGGAAAAAGCTGCTGGCCAAGGTGTTCCGTCTCAGCGGCGAGAGCAAAATGTCGCAGGAGGAGCTGCTGATGCTGGTGGACGAGGTGCAGCAGGACGGCAGCATCGACCGGGACGAGGGCGAGCTGCTGAAAAACGCCATCGGCTTTTCCGAGCAGGAGGCGCAGGACATCCTCATTCACCGGGTGGATCTGGCGGCCCTGCCTGTCACCGCCAGCAAGGAGGAGGTGGCAGCCCTGTTCACCCAAACCAAATACTCCCGCCTGCTGATCTATCAGGATTCCATCGACCACATTCTGGGCACCGTCCATCAGAAGGACTTCTATGTGGGCTGCGGCGTGACGGATCAGCCCCTGTCCGCCATCATCTCTCCGCCGGTGTTCGCGCTGGAGAACGAGCCTATCCGTCTGCTGCTGAAAAAGCTCCAGCAGGCCAAGACCCATGTGGCCGTGGTGGTGGACGAATACGGCGGCACCTGCGGCATCGTCACCATGGAGGACATTCTGGAGGAGCTGGTGGGCGAGATCTGGGACGAGCACGACGAGGAGGAGGTATTCCTCCGGAAGATCGCGCCGGACACCTATACCATGGACGCGGGCATGGACTTTGACGACTTTGCGGAGTTCTTCCGGCTCAAGACCGATTCCGAGATGGTGTCCGTCAGCGGCTGGGTCATGGAGCAGTTCGGCCGCGTGCCAGCGGCAGGCGATTCCTTTACCTTTGACGATCTGTCCGTACAGGTCACAAGGGTGGAAAACCACCGCATTGAGGAGATCCAAGTGACGAAGCACGATACCGCTGAAACCTCTGACGATCACAATTGAACGAACAGGGCCTGCATGCGGCTGCATGCAGGCCCTGTTATGCTTTTATCTTACAGGCGCTTTGTATATTTCCGGATAGCCAACGCGGTATAGACCGCCGTCAGCAGCTCCGTCACCGGCATGGCAAACCACAGGGAGTCCGGCCCGGCCAGCTGCGGCAGCAGCAGGATCAGCACGCCGCTGATGACCAGTCCCCGCGCCACGGAGACGATAAACGCCGCCCGGGGCTGCATGATGGACTGAAAATAATAGGTGGAAAATATGTTGAAAGGCAGCAGCAGGAACGACAACGCATAGGCCCTGATAATGGCTGGGGCGATGGTCAGGATCTCCGGCGTGGGGCTCATGAACACCCGGATATACAGGTTGGGCGCGGCAAAGCTGAGTGCCGTCCAGAACAGTGCGAAGGCCGCCGTGGTATACAGGGCCAGACGCAGCGTCTCCCGGATGCGGCTCCCCTTCCCCGCACCGTAGTTGGTGGAGATGATGGGCTGCGCCGCCTGTCCCACGCTGTACGCGCAGCATTGCACGAAGGTGCTGACATTGATGATGGGACCGTACACTGCCAGTGCGCTGCCGCCCAGATACCGCATGATCTGCCGGTTGAACAGCACCGTCAGGATGCCCATAGCCACGTCGATGAAGAAGGAAGAGAAGCCCGATACCGTGATCTCCCACAGCTTGCGGGGCAGACGCTCCACCCGCACCAGACGCAGGGTGTTCCGGCGGCGCAGGAAGTGGGACAGCAGCACCAGCAGCGACACAACGGAGCCGATGGCCGTGGCAAGGCCCGCGCCATAGATGCCCATATCGCAGGGAAACACAAAGAAACAGTCGCCGAATATGTTGAAGATACCGCCGGACAGCACGCCCAGCGTGGCAAGGCCGGGATCGCCGTCGTTCCGCAGGAAGGCCGCCAGCATCTGGTTAAACAGGAAGATGGGGAACACATACTTGATGGGCCGCAGATACCGCTGGGCCAGCGCCAGCAGGGACTCATCCGCGCCGAAGAAGGTCAGCAGCGGCCTTTCAAAGAACAGCAGCCCCAGCCACACCAGCACCGCCAGCAGCACGGAGCCAATCACGGCGGCGGAGAAATACTGATTCTCGCTGCCGTCGCCGCTGCTGCTGCCGCGGCGGGCGCTGAAGATCACGCTGCCGCCGATGCCGGTCAGCAATCCAAGGCTGTAAATGACGTTCCACACCGGAGCCACCACCGCCAGCGCCGCCGTACCGTCAGGACCCTGATACTGGCCCACCATGGCCATGTCCACCATGCCGTAAATGCTGGAGATCAGCGCGCTGCCAAAGGCCGCCGACAGATATTTGAAGTACAGGGGCCTGATCCTGCCGTTGAGAAGATCCATACGCTTTCACGCTCCTTTTTCATCTATACGCAAAAAGCCGGATAAGGACAGGCATCTCAGCCTGCGCCTTATCCGGCTGCCGTTTCTCTGAACGACCCGCCCTCCGAGCGATTAAGCGGTATGGTAGCATATGCCCTGGGAAATGTCAAGGGGCAGTTTTCTCCGACGCCCTTACAGCTTGGTGTACTCCTCGTCCGTGACCGGCTCGCACCATTTGTTGCTGCAATTCTCGCCGGGCACCTCTACGGCGATGTGGCTGAACCAGCTGTCCTTTTTCGCGCCGTGCCAGTGCTTCACTCCGGCGGGGATCATCACCACGCTGCCCTCATGCAGGCTGACGGCGGGCTTGCCAAACTCCTGATACCAGCCCTCTCCGGCGGTACACAGCAGCAGCTGGCCGCCGCCCTTGTCCGCATGATGGATATGCCAGTTGTTGCGGCAGCCCGGCTCAAAGGTCACGTTGGCGGCAAACAGTCCACCCTTCGGGTCGGTCAGCGGATGCAAAAAGGAATCCCCGACAAAGTATTGGGCAAAGGCGGTGTTGGCGCTGCCGGTGCCGAACATGTTGGCTTTTTCAAACGCTTCTTTGTTTTCGTACTTCATGATAAAACCTCCTTCGACCAAATGACATGACAGCTGTGGACGCTGTTCCTCTGTCATCGTTTGCTTCCGTCCTTTCTGCCACCATCCGCCTTTTTCGCCCGCTGCTTGGCAAAGGCGGCCTTTTTCTTGGGGGACATCTTCCCCTTCTGACCGTCGGCGCGGCGGCCGCGATGGACGGTGCCCTCCGGCTTGGGCGGACGGCCGTCCTTTTTCTTCTTGGGCGGCTGCTGCCGCTCCTCCGGCTTCAGGCCGAAGTACTTCTCCCCCTTCACCGGGCGGATGAGGCAGTCCGGCGTAAAGCCGATGAGGTCGGTGCGCTCCGTTTTCTCCAGCGCCTCGATCACCAGCGAGCGCTTGTCGCCCCGGCCCCACTGCAGCAGCGCCCGTTGCAGCGCCTTGTCGTGGGGATCACGGGCCACATACACCGGCTTCATGGTGCGGGGATCGATGCCGGTATAGTACATGCAGGTGGACATGGTACCCGGCGTGGGATAGAAGTCCTGCACCTGCTCCGGCTGATGGCCGGTGCGCTTGAGGAACACCGCCAGCTCCACCGCGTCGTTCAGCGTGCAGCCGGGGTGAGAGGACATGAGATACGGCACCAGATACTGCTCCCGCCCGTCGAACTCGTTCAGCTTCTGATACTGCCGCCAGAACTTCAAAAACACGTCGAAATGGGGCTTGCCCATATAGTCCAGCACGCTGCTGACGCAGTGCTCCGGCGCCACCTTCAGCTGACCGCTGACGTGATAGTCCACCAGCTCCTTGAAGAAGTCCTTGTTCTTGTCCTGCAGCATGTAGTCATACCGCACGCCGCTGCGGACGAAGACCTTCTTGATACCGGGGATCTTCCGCATCCGCTGCAAAAGCTCCGTATACTCGCTATGGTCGGCGTCCAGATTCTTGCAGGGCTCCGGAGCCAGACAGGATTTGCCCTTGCACATGCCGTGCTCCTTCTGCTGGCGGCAGGAGGTATGGCGGAAGTTGGCGCTGGGACCGCCCACATCGTGGATATAACCCTTGAATCTGGGGTCATGGGTCAGCAGCTCCGCCTCCGCAAGCACCGACTCGATGCTGCGGGAGGTGACCATCCGTCCCTGATGGAAGGCCAGCGCGCAGAAGTTGCACCCGCCGAAGCAGCCCCGGTTGTGGCAGATGGAGAACCGCACCTCCTCGATGGCGGGGATGCCCTCGGTGTACATGGGATGCACCTCGCGGGTAAAGGGCAGGTCATAGAGCCTGTCCAGTGCCTGCCGGTTCAGGGGACGCTGGGGCGGATTCACCAGCAGCCAGCGGCCCTGACACTGCTGCAATATCGCCTTGCCCCGGATGGGGTCATGCTCGTCATACTGCACCTTGGTGGCCTGGGCATAGGCGGTCTTGTCGTCCCGCACCTCCTCGAAGGAGGGACACGTCACCTCGTGATACCGACACACCGTCGGGTCGGTGACGATGCAGGCGGTGCCGCGGACATCGGTGATGTCGCCCACCGGCGTTTTCGCCGCCAGACGGCGGGCGATCTCCACCGTAGCGCTCTCGCCCATGCCGTACACCAGCAGGTCGGCGGGCGCGTCAAACAGGATGGGACGGCGCACCTTGTCGTCCCAGTAGTCATAGTGGGCAAACCGCCGCAGCGACGCCTCCAGCCCGCCGATGACGATGGGCGTGTCGGGGAAGGCTTCCCTTGCCCGGTTGGCGTACACGATGGTGGGCCGGTCGGGCCGGAAGCCCAGCTTGCCGCCGGGACTGTATAAGTCCTGCGTCCGCCGCCGCTTGGCCACCGTATAGTGTGCCACCATGGAGTCCAGATTGCCGCCGCCGATCAGCACGCCGTACCGGGGCTTGCCCATGGCACGGAAGGCCCCGGCGTCGTGCCAGTCCGGCTGGGCCAGCACCGCCACGCGGTAGCCCTCACCCTCCAGCAGCCGGGCGATGATGGCGCTGCCGAAGCTGGGATGGTCGATATAGCCGTCCGCCGTCACCACCAGAAAGTCATAGTAGTACCAGCCCCGGTCGATCATCTCGTCCCGGCTCACCGGCAAAAATTCCGTTCCCTTTACCATACGATCTCCCGCGGCTCATAGCCGATATATTTCTCCATCACGTCGCCCTCCAGCGGATAGAAGCCGTAATGGGCGAAAAAGCCTCTCGTTTGCTCATCCACGCACCGCAGCCGCAGCCGGTCGATGCCCCGCTCCCGATAGAACTGCACCGCCTGCCCCAGCGGCGGGATGCCGTAGTTACGGCCCCGCATGGTGGGCTCCAGATAGTAATAGCCGATCCAGCCCGCGTCGCCGGCCTTGTCCGGCAGCAGCGTCACCGCGCCCACCGGCTCATTCTCGAACCACACAGCGATGCGCTTGCCCTCCGCCGGAACGCCGAAGCGCGCCGCCGTGGCCTCGTCCATGTCCTTATAGTACTGGCCGCCGCTCATCATCCGCTTGTCCCGCCACCACGTCTGCTTGGCAAAGGTGGAAAGCCCCGCCTCCACCTGATGGCTGTTGTCGTTCATATAGACCACCCGGATGTCGTCGCCGTCGATCTCCAGCAGCGACACGGCAGTGTTGTCGCCGTGGGGCGTTTCGCCCACCTCGGAAAGAGGCAGGCCGTTCAGGGTCCCCAGCACCATCCGCATGGCGGCGCCGTGGCTGAACACGGCGATGGTCTTGCCGTCGTTCTCCGCCGCCACCCGCTTCAGGGCGGGGATATAGCGGTCCAGCACCTGCTGCGCCGTCTCGCTGCCCTCCACATGGAACTTGTCCAGCTGGCGGTTGAAGTAAAACATCTGCTCCTCATAGGCGGTGTTCAGCTCCTGCCACGGGCGCCCCTCCCAGCAGCCCATGTGGATCTCCCGAAAGGCGGGCTCCAAGTGAAGCTCCAGCCCCTTGGGCTCGTACACCGCGCGGGCGGTGGTGCGGGCCCGGAACAGGTCGCTGCTGTATACCGCGTCGATAGGAACATCATCAAACCGCTTTTTCAGCACATGGAGCTGCTGATAGCCCCGGTCGGTGATCAGGCCGTTATACTGGCCGTGGGCGATGCGGTAGAGGTTGCCCTCCGCTTCTGCATGGCGCACAAGATAAACCGTTGTCACAGCACCGTCACCCACGCTTTCATTTCCTTGACGGCGGCATCCACATCGCCGCCGTATTGCAGGGTGTAATCCACCACCATAGCACCGTGGCCCAGATCGTCAAAGGCGGGGATGGCGTTCTGTCCGTCGCAGCCCGGCAGCAGCAGGAAGGCGTCACCGGCGCGCTTACGCACCTCCTTGACGTCCAGACTGTATCCGGTCTCCACCACCAGCGCCGCGCCCTTCCGGGCCATCTGCTGGGCCATTGCCGCGTACAGGGGACGGTCGCCGGCAATGAGGTTCTGCACCTCGCTGGAGCTTCCGTTGGCGGTACGCACCACGGCAAAAATGGCCTTGTCCGTATCCTGCGGTACACAGTCACCGCCCACATATGGCATCACCGTCAGGCCGTCGCCCGCCATGGGGCCGCCCAGCCACAGCTCCGGCCGGGTGGTGCGGCAGTCCACGATGGCGTACAGTCCGCGTGCCGACGCCGCGCCGGTGAGATTGCTCAGCACGTCCGCGCCCATCATGCCGTAGCGCAGATAGTGCTCGGCGCTGATGACCACGGCGGGCAGCTTGCCCTGCGCCGCGTCCATGGCCTGACATGCGTGGAACCGCAGCGCCTCGGCATTGGCCATCATGCCGGGGCCGAACATTTCTTCAAAATTCTTCACGATCTTGGGAGAGACCTTTTCGATCTCCGGGGCAAGGCCCAGCGCCACGGGGGTCTTGCGCTCCCGGATGGCGGCCTGTAATCTCTCAATAGACATGGCTGTCTCCTTTGTTTCATAAAATTTTTCATTACCGATCATTGTACCATTTTGCGCTTGTTTTGGCAAGTAATGCCCCGTGTTTTTCGCCGCTTTCCGGGACAAACTGACAGCAGCCAATGAAAAGGAGTGGATCAATCATGAAAATTGCCGCATTTGTCAGCGGTCTTTGTCTCGGCATGGTGACCGGCGCCACGGTGGATCGCATGTCCTCCGACCGGAAGGCCCGCCGCGCCGTCAGCCGCACCATGGAGCGCATGGGCAAGGCCATGGACAGCGCCTTTGAGGACGTCAAAAGCTGTCTGCACTGAATCGGGATGTCCCGCAGAGGTATCTGCGGGACATCTTTCTATAATTGTGTTGAATACTTCTCTAACGCGCTCAAATATACAGCAGACTTTGTCAAAAAAGTGTGAAAACATGTGGATTTTTCCGTAAGGCTTCTGTATAATGTAAACTTGTAGTATTATTACTATCGCCCTATGGGGCTTTGGGAGGAACTATGCGCAATATCTGGACGGTATTCAAAACCGATGTGAAAACGCTGAGCAAATGCTTCTTCGCCTGCGCGGTGGTGGTGGCCATCGCCGTGCTGCCCAGCCTGTACGCATGGCTGAACATCTATTCCAACTGGGACCCCTACGGCAACACCGGCGGCATCTCCATCGCGCTGGTCTCGCTGGACAAGGGCTATACCGACGAGGACGGCGTCTTTACCAACAAGGGTCAGGATGTGGTGGACGACCTGCGTGAGGCCACCAGTATCGATTGGGTCATCGTGGACAGCGAGAAGCAGGCCAAGGACGGCGTTTATGCCGGAGATTACTACGCCGCCGTGGTCATCGACAAGGACTTCACCTACAAGATGTACCACATGCTGACGGAGTGGACGGGCAAGCCCTCCATCACCTACTATGAAAACGCCAAGAAGAACGCCGTGGCTACCAAGATCACCGATACCGCGGTGGAAAGCCTGAAGCGCACCATCAGCGAGAACTATCTGGAGGTGGTCATCGGCCGGGTCATGACGCAGGCTAATCTGCTGGCCGCCGATCTGACGGAGGACGATCCCGAGGCGGCGGTAAAGGGGCTGTTCTATCAGGTGCAGGACCTGCTGGCAGGCTGCCGGGCCACTATGGACGCCTTTGACGCCGCCAAGAACAGCAGCACCATCGACATCGACTCCGGAAAGCTGTCACAGATCATTCAGAATATCAACAGCAGCCTGCCCGATACCGGGAAAATTCAGGAGACGGTGGCTCAGATCGACCGGGCCATCTATACCGCGCTGGAAAAGGTACAGCGGGCGCTGGATCAGTTCCAGCAGGCCATCGCCGACGGCGGTAGTCTGGACGACGCCCGCAAGGCCATTGAAGCCGCTGCCGACACCATGGGGCAGATGGGCGACAAGCTGACGGAATGGGCCGACCGGCTGGAGCAGGAATCGGCGGGCAACGCGGCGGCCAAGCTGGCACGGAGCATTGCCGACAAGTGCTATCAGCTTCAGGATCGCCTGACGGCGTTGACTGACAGCGACGATCTGGAAACCGTCATCAACGACTGCAAGGACATCGCCGCCGCTGTGGGCGACCTTACCGGAAAGCTGCTGCCTACCGCCGACGAGCTGCGCAAGGAGCTGGAGAATGTCATGGGACAGATCTCCAACGCCATGGAAAATGTCAAGGGACTGGGCGATGATGTCCGGGCCGTACAAAACGCGCTGGCCAATACGGCGCTGGCGCTGGACGAGACCATGGCGCTGCTGCGGCCCGCCGCCGAAAGGCTGTCTCAGTCGGTGTCGGAGACCCTTGATAAGCTGCAGGACCTGACCGCCGACGAGTACATGGATATCCTGCTGGACATCCTCAACGGTGATCCCGAAACATACGGCCAGTACTTCTCTCAGATGGTGCAGACCACCGTCACCCCCATTTATCCCATTGAGAACTACGGCTCCGCCATGGCCCCCTTCTATACGGTGCTGGCCATCTGGGTGGGCGGCGTCATTCTGGTGGCCATCATCAAGCCCCACGCCCGGCTGGACGGCCTTGTGGATCCCACGCCCCGCGAGCTGTATTTCGGCCGGTACATCATGTTCTTCCTGCTGAGCCAGATTCAGGCGGCGGTCATCATCACCGGCGACCTGCTGATCCTGAAAATACAATGCCTGCATCCGGGGCTTCTGTATCTGACCGGCTCGCTGACGGCCCTGACCTTCAGCCTGCTGATCTACTCGCTGGCGCTGTCCTTCGGCGACGTGGGTAAGGCCATCGTGGTGGTGGTCATGGTATTGCAGATCGCAGGCTCCTCCGGCACCTTCCCCATTGAGCTGCTGCCGGAGATCTATCAGAAGATCTACCGCTTCTTCCCCTTCCCCTACGCCATCGACGCCATGCGCGAGTGCATCTGCGGCCTGTATGGCGACTACTACATCACGCAGCTTCTCTTCCTGCTGCTGTTCTGCGCCGCGGCGCTGGTCATCGGCCTGCTGGTGCGCCGTCCCTTCATGGGCCTGAACCATTTCATGGAGGCCAAGCTGGAAGAGACCGAGCTGTTTTAAGGAGGTGCAGAGTCCCATGACACTGGAAGAAAAGTATCATCAGCTGTACGACCGGCTGCTGGAAGAGGTGGCGGCCCTGCACAAAAGCAATCAGCACCGCATCCGCGTAGGCATGCGGGCACTGGTGATCGTCACCGTGGGCCTTCTGCTGCTGATGTTTCTGGCAGAGGGCAACAAGGTCTTTACTCTGATCCTGTGGATCTTGTCCATGTTCGCCCTGTCGGCGTATCTCATCGGCGTGGAGTACATGGACTATGAGCTGCAAAAGAAGCTGCGGGACATCACGCAGGAGGAGCAGGCCACGCTGGGTCAGCTGATCGCCCTGCCCCAGCTGACCCGCACCGCCCGCCTGCCCCAGCTGCTGAAATGGAAGGGCGAGGAGCTGGCGGAGGAAGCGCCGCAAGAGACCGAAACACCTCCCGCCGGAAGCGAGAACCGCGCCGTCACCCTGCCCATGCCGCCGGAGAACGCCCGGCCCGTGGCGGACGGCCCTGCCGCCCTCCCGCTGGATATGTATGCCATCCTCAGGTCCGATCCCCAGAAGATGGCCGCCGATCTGGCGCAGCTGGCACAGGCGCTGCAAGCCCTGTCGGCTGACCTGACCGCCGGCAGCGGGCAGGCACAGCAAAACGGGGAGGTGGAGCAATGATGAAGCGTGTATGGAGCATTTTCCGGGCCGACTGGCAGCGGCTGACCGCCAGTGTGGTGGCCGTGGTGGTGATGCTGGGCCTGTGTCTGGTGCCCTGCTTGTATGCATGGTTCAACATTCTGTCCAACTGGGACCCCTACGGCCCCGCCTCCACCGGCAACATCAAGGTAGCCGTAGCCAATGAGGACGAGGGCCGCGAGATCCTCGGCCTGCACCTGAACATCGGCGAGCTGGTAATGGACGGTCTGCAGACCAACGATCAGATGGGCTGGGTCTTTCTGGAGGACCGGGACACGGCGCTGGACGGCGTATATGCCGGCGAGTATTACGCCGCCCTGATCGTACCGGAGGACTTCACCAGCGATTTTGTCAGTCTGCTGGACGGCGACCTGAAGCATCCCCAGATCCAGTATTTTGAAAACGAAAAGAAAAACGCCATCGCTCCCAAGATCACCGGCAAGGCCAAGACCGCCGTGCAGGAGCAGATCAATAGCACCATCATCGAAAAGGTGGCCGACGCACTGACCACCGCCAGCTCCATATGCAAAGCGCTGGGGCTTGACGGCGAGGATGTGGCTAACCGCCTGATCGAGAAATTGCAGGACGCCCAGTGGCAGATGAACCAGCTCAGCAAGATCCTCACCTCGCTGGAAAACGTGATGGATAACGCCGACGATCTGCTGACAGCGTCCGCCATCACCGTGGATGACGTGAACGGCGTGCTGGTCAGCGCCTCCAACACGGTAGGCGGCATCGGCGATATGGTCAACACCGGCTCCGACACGGCGGACGGCGCTTCCAACGATGTGATCGCCATTCTGGACACCATCGACAAGGGGCTGGTGGATCTGGAGAACAAGCTGCGCCAGTGGGGCACCTCCGAGGATCCCACCCTCCTGCAGCAACAGATCATCCAGCAGATCAACGACGCGATCTCCCGGCTGGAGGAGCTGAAGGACAAAGCGCCCGATCTGGCGGATAAGATCGACGCCGCCATCGAAAAGCTGACCCAGATGCGGGACGACGTGACCAGCGCCGGCGATCCCGCCGTCAAGGACGAGCTGCTGACGAAGCTGTCCGAGGTACGCCAGACCGTTCGCGCCGCGGCATTGCAGGCCAACCAGAATGTCAACGATTTCATTCACGGCTTGAACGATAATGCGCTGGCCGCCCTACGCTCTGTGCAGGAGCTGCTGCAAAGCGGTTCCGGCAAACTGACCGGCCTGTCCAACACCCTGAACGCCTATGCCGCCGCCATGGAGCAATCACAGTCCACGCTGGCGGCGGGCGCTACGCTGGCCGATACCGTGTCCGGTTATTTGGCGGATATGGAGGCGGATATCCGCCGCATCACCGACAGTGCCGCCTTCCGGAAATTCATGGACATGCTGGAGAACAACCCCGACGGCATTGCCGACTATCTGGCCTCGCCCGTGCAGCTGAACACCGAGATCGTCTACGAGATCGGCGACTACGGCTCCGCCATGTCCCCCTACTACATCATGCTGGCGCTGTTCGTGGGCTCGCTGCTGGCGGCGGTAATGATCAAGGTGCCCGTGACCCAGCCGCAATTTCTGGGTTATCGGGCCGTGGAACGGTACTTCGGCCGCTTCGTGCTGTTCTTCTTCGTAGGGATGGCGCAGGCGCTGGTGACCGCCTTCGGCTGTCTGTACTTCGTGGGCATCCAGTGCGTGGAACCGGCCCGGTTCATATTGGCCTGCTGCATCTGCTCGCTGAACTTCGCCATGATGAACTTCGGTCTGGTCTATGCGCTGGACAACGTGGGCATGGCCGCCGCCGTCATCATCATGGTCATTCAGGTAGCAGGCTCCGGCGGCTCCTACCCCATCCATGTGCTGCCCATGCTGTTCCAGAAGCTCTATTTCCTCATGCCCTTCCACTACGGCATGGACATGATCCGCGAGACCATCGGCGGCATGTACGGCAACACCTACCGCAACTGTGCCCTGACCCTGCTGGGCATGGGCGTGATCTTCACCGTGTTCGGCCTGCTGGTGTACTACCCGGCCCGAAAGCTGAACGCCGCCATTGCCGAAAGCAAGAAGCGCTCCGGCATCATGTAATGACAGTTGGATATACAAAGAAAACCCACATGGCTATGCCATGCGGGCTTTCTTTTGTTCTGTCGCAGGGACCGTCAGATGTTGACGCTGGTGTGTTCCTCCAGATCCGGCTTGCTCAGCTCGGTGCAGCGGTCATATTCCACCTGCATCACGGCAGAGATGGTATGGCGGCCGTAATCATCCAGCTTGGCATATTGGGTCAGCAGCTTTTCGGTGTCGTCGGTCAGGTAGAAGGCGGCATCGTCGCCCAGTGCCTTGATCCCCAGCACCTTACACAGCCGCAGCACCGTGTCAAAGCTGGAGCCTCCCACACCGTTGTGCAGCGCGCTGTTTACAGTGGACAGCGGTACACCCACCGCAAAAGCGAATTGCCGCACGCTTTTATACTGCTTGCCGATCTCTTCGCGGATGATCTTTGTTAGGTTGTCCATGGTCTCCCGTCCTTTTCTTACGTTTTCGGTTGTGCAGTTTCCAATTTTAGGCAAATACATTATATCACTCCTGCTTTTTTTAGCAAGATACAAGATAACATTTAACAGTTTTTTCATAATTATTCCAAGAATTTCGCTGTTTCGACGTTATCCACTGTGGAAAAGCACTTTTATTTTATACACAGCTGTGTTAAAATATGTGGCGCGGAGGCAAATCGCCTTCACAGGAGGAACATTATGAAAATCATTATCGTGGGCAACGGCAAAGTGGGCTATGCCATCGCCAATTCACTGGCGCAGGAAGATCATGACATCGTTATGGTGGACGCCAACACCGCCGCCCTGCGCAGAGCGGAAAGCACCATGGACGTGCTGTGCGTGGAGGGCAACGGCGCCAGCATCAGCGTACTGCTGGAGGCCGGCGTCCGTACCGCGGATCTGGTGATCGCCGTCACCAATCAGGATGAGATCAATCTGGTCTGCTGCCTGATCGCCAAAAAGCTGGGCGCCAAGCACACCATTGCCCGCGTGCGCAATACCGATTACCGCCGGGACGAGGAAATGCTGAAAAAGGAGATCGGGCTGGACATGGTCATCAATCCCGATCTGGCCGCCGCGCAGGAGATCGCCCGTATTCTGGCCTTCCCCGCCGCCTTCAGCGTGGAGCCCTTCGCCCGCGGCCGCATTGACATGATCGGCTTTCAGGTCACGGAGAACGACACCATCTGCGGCGTACCGCTGAGCCAGTCCCACCGCCTGCGTCAGGCAGAGGTGCTGATCTGCGCGGCGGAGCATCAGGGCGAATACATCATCCCCGACGGTAACTTCGCGCCTGCGGCAGGCGACCGGGTATACATGCTGGGCGCCAAGCCGGAGCTGCAAAGGATGCTGAAGGAGATGGGCCGCACCTGGCAGAAGGTGAAAAAGGTCTCGGTGCTGGGCGGCAGCCGCAGCGCCATGTATCTGGCGTGGGAGCTGCAAAAGACCAATACCAGCGTCCGTATCGTGGAAATGGACGCCGATAAATGCCTGCGTCTGTCGGCCCAGCTGCCCCATGTGCTGGTGATACAGGGCGACGGCACCGACAACACGCTCTTGCAGCAGGAGGGCATTCTGGATACCGACGCTTTCGTGGCCGTCACCAACCGGGACGAGGAAAATCTGCTGATGGCCATGCACGCCCAGCGCAGCGGCGTACCAAAGGTGCTGGCCAAGATGACCCGCCCCAACTACATGGATCTGGTCAACAGCACGGGCATCGACTCCATCATCTCCCCCAAGGATATCATCTCCAGCCAGATCCTGCGGTATGTGCGGGCGCTGGGCAATGCCGAGGGCAGCAAGGTGGAGAGCCTGTATAAGATGCTGGGCGGCCATGTGGAGGCTCTGTCCTTCACCGCCACCGCCTCCAGCCATGCCGTGCTGGGCAAGCCACTGAAGGATCTCCAGCTGCGTAAGGGCCTGCTGGTGGCCGCCATCGTCCGTGATGAGCACACCATCATCCCCGGCGGCCTGACCACCATCGAGGATGGCGACCACGTTGTGGTAGTCACCCGTGCCACCGGTCTGGACGACCTGACGGATATTCTGGCATAACATCCCAATTATAACGCTAAAGGACAGTGAACGATGCTCAAACACATTCTGATCGTTTTTTTCGTTTCCATGGTGCCGCTGATCGAGCTGCGGGGCGCGATCCCCTACGGCGTGCTGTATGGCCTTCCTCTGTGGCTGACCTTCGTGGTGGCCATTATCGGCAATATGCTGCCGGTGCCGGTGATCTATTTTCTGGCCCGGAAGGTGCTGGTCTGGGGTCAGGACAAGCCCGTTATCGGGCGGTTCTTCTCCTTCTGCCTGCGCAAGGGCGAGGCCGCCGGTGAAAAGCTGAAGGCCAAGGCGGGCAGGGGGCTTTTCTGGGCGCTGCTGCTGTTTGTGGGCATCCCCCTGCCGGGTACCGGCGCGTGGACCGGTACGCTGGCGGCCAGTCTTTTAAACATGGGCTTTAAAAAGAGCGTGCTGGCCTGCATGGGCGGCGTGGTGCTGGCAGGTATCATCATGGGCACGCTGAGCCTGCTGGGTGTGTCGGTGTTCGGGACGATCGGGTAAAAGGAAAAGGCGGCTTGCCGCCTTTTTTCTTTTTTCCTGAAACGTTTTGGCTTCCGGCTGTGTTATACCATTGAAAAGCTTTTCAAGGAGATCATTTCCATGACAGACCAACAGTTTGCTCTGGCGGCGGAGCGGTACATGGACACCATTTTCCGGGTGGCCTATGGCTATCTGCGCAGCAAATCGGACGCCGACGACGTGACTCAGGACGTATTGATACAGCTCTATAAGACCGACGCGCCGTTTGAAAGCGAGGAGCATCTCAAGCGCTGGCTGATCCGGGTAACGGTAAACCGGTGCAAGAACATTTTCCGCTCCCCGTGGCACAGGATGGAGGACATCGCCAACTACGAAAGCACCCTGACCTTCGAGGCCCCGGAGTGCCGGGAGCTGTTTGACGCGGTGATGGCGCTGGACAAGCGCTATCGCGTGCCGATGCTGCTGTATTATTACGAGGGCTATTCCCAGAAGGAGATCGCCGAGATGCTGTCCGTCCCGGAGGAGACCGTCCGCACCCGGCTGTTCCGGGCCAGAGGAAAGCTGAAAACCACCTTGAAGGAGGTATTGCAATATGATTGACCGCAAACTGTTCCAGAAAACCTTCTCCACACTGCATGCCTCCCCTGACACCCTTTCAGAGGTGTACCGGACGGTACATGAGGAGGAGAAGCCCCGCAAAAGGCGACACATCATCCCCAAGGGTCTGCTGATCGCGGCGGTGCTGGCCATGTGCATCACCGTGGCGGGCGCAGTGGGCATCGGCATTGCCGATCTCATCAAGGCCAAGGTGACTCCGGCGGCCAGTATCACCGTCGCCGACCTCCACGCCTTCAGCGCCGAAAGCATGGACAGCGAGACCCCCATTGTGCTGGATTACTACGGCAATGTGATGTATCTGCCCCAGATGGAGCGGGTATCCACCGACGCCAAGACCATGTGGCGGCTGGTAGGCAGCTACCTTTCCACCGTGGACGCCGTCATGGAGGTGGACGGCTATACCATCGAACTGAACACCTTCCTCATCGACGAAAACGGCACCGGCTTCCTGACCTATACCCTGTCCAATCCCGACGGCGTGACCTATGACGACTACGGCTACGGCGAGGTATACACGCCTCTGTCACCGTGGCTGTATATCGGCGACCCCACCAGCCATCACCTTATGGATGCCAAAACCTATCTGGACACCGCCGCCAGCACCGATACGGAGCTGCATCTGGTGCTGTATTTCAGCGACTTCGGCTATTGGCACAAGGGCGATGATCTGATCTTTGCCGTGGACTCTCATGTCAACGGCGTGGCAACGACATGGGGCGGCGCCATCAGCATCACACCCCGCACCTATCTGCCGGTAACCACCTTTACCGCACCAAACGGCGACACGGTGCGTGTGTCCGCCATCGGCATACAGATCGACTATATCCGGCGCATTGCGATGTCGGGCAGTCCCCTCCTTGAGCTGCTGGTTGATGAGCTGACGCTGCATATGAAGGACGGCAGCCAATATGTGGTGGAGAATGAACGGGACTACATCATGAACTGGGTGGTGAGCCTTGGCACCGTGGATGAGGAGCATAACGCTACCGGCTGCGGTTACAGCTTCAACCGGCTGGTGGATGTGGACAATGTGGAATCCGTTACCGCGAAAGGGCATGCCGTCTTAAACAGTACCCTTGAGGTCGGGGAGGAAATCGCATTTGACGGCACCGTCAAGGCGGTCGATGAGGATGTGTATATAAATGACTTCGACAACACCTATACGCGGTAAAGGCGGTTCGTAAAAACGTCCGTAGGGCCCACATCGGCCCGCACGAATGACGCATCGAAAAACTTCTTTACTTCATGAGACAAAACCGGCCCTTTTCGCGTTATATCCAACAGAGACAGAATCCCTTAGAAGGAGAGCGGCCATGTATACAGAATATCTTTCCACCCCGCAGGAGGCTCCGCCGGAAGCCCCGCACCGTCAGGCTCCTAGCCAATCATCTCACCGGGCCGCGCCCAAGCGTCATTCGCCCCGGCGGGACAGGCAGCGGCGCGTACTGCTGACGCTGGCGGCACTGACACTGCTTCTGGCAGGCTTCATATCCGGCTGCTGCGTGGGCCGGGCCTATGCCGCCGGCAGCAATACGGAAAGCGGCAGCACCGGCGGCGCGGACATTTCCGTCAAGCCGCCGCAGCAGAAGAGCAATGTGCCCGCCAGCATCACCCTGCCGGACTATGTGAAGGAGGATCTGCTGCCGGTGAACGAATACTCCCGCTGCGGCGACAAGCTGACGCAGGTCAACGCAGTGGTTATCCACTATGTGGGCAACCCCAACACCACCGCGTGGCAGAACCGTTCCTACTTCGAGAATCTGGCCACCACTGGCGAGACCTCTGCCAGCAGCAACCTGATTGTAGGACTGGAGGGCGAAGCGCTGCTGTGCGTGCCGCTGGACGAGGTGGCCTACTGCTCCAATGACCGGAACTATGACACGGTCTCCATCGAGTTTTGCCACCCCGACACCGACGGAAAGCCCGCACAGGCCACCTATGACACACTGGTAAAGCTGACGGCTTGGCTGTGCGACCTGTATGGATTGAACGCTCAGGAGGGCATTATCCGCCACTATGACGTGACCGGTAAGGAGTGCCCCGTATACTTCGTGCAGAACGAGGCAGAGTGGGCGCAGTTCAAAGCAGATGTGGCAGCTGCCATGAAATAACAAAAGAGACGGCCCAGCCGTCTCTTTTGTTATGTATCAGTCCTCGTATTCCGGTGCCTTGCCCTGATAGATGTTCTGCATCTCGCGATCCACCTCATAGATGGCGTCGCTGCACAGCCGCAGGCGGTTGCTCTCCTCCGGGCCCCAGTGGCGGTCGGATTTATACCGCAGCTCATGCTCCAGACTGGCCCACATGTCCATGGCGATGGTGCGCAGCTGGATCTCCACCGGCAGCTTCAGCGTACCCTCAGAGATCACGATGGGCACCTCCACGATCAGGTGCAGGCTGCGATAGCCGGTCTCCTTTGGCTCCCTGATGTAGTCGGCCTCGCGGATGACGCGGAAGGATTCCGTCCGCGTCAGCAGGCCACGAAGATAGTAAATATCGTCCAGATAGTTGCAGATGACCCGCACACCCGCCATGTCCTGAATGTGGGCATAGATGTTATCGATGGTCAGATCATAGCCACGGCGCTTCAGCTTTTTGGCGGCGCTGTCCAACGTCTTGATGCGGTGCTCGATGTGGTGGATGGGCGAGTGATCGTACAGTCCGGCAAATTCCTCGTCCAGAATCTCCATCTGGGTCACGGCCACCTTCAGCGCGCTGCGGTATAGATGCTTCACCCGCACCATACCGGCCGCCACCTCACGCATCTCCGGCGTCAGCTCCTCGGCGATGGAAATATCCCGCAGCTCGATGCTGCCGCTCTTTTCGATCATCATAGGCGCGCTCCTTCTTTCCTCATTGTTAAATATTATACTATGTCGCGGGGAGGAAAGCAAGTCAAGAAAATTTGTTTAATTTTTCTGCAACATACTCTTGACAAACGGCGGAATTTTGGTATAATTATCGTTGCTGTGTTTCGCAGCGAATTGAATATGCAGTGGTATCGAAGAGGTCATAACGAGCACGACTGGAAATCGTGTTGTCGTCAAAAGCGGCACGAGGGTTCGAATCCCTCCCACTGCGCCAACGGAAAAGTCCCGAAAACACAAGGTTTTCGGGACTTTTTGCTATGCGGATTTAGGGCTTTCACCCTTTATTTCCCCCTTTACAGGTTTCGGACGCCCTTGATGTAGGATTCCATGCGGGCGGCGCTGGCCTGTTTCATCTGGTCGGTGACGTGGCCGTACACGTCCAGGGTGAAAGCTGCCGTTGCGTGGCCCAGGTTTCCTTGCACCGTCTTGATATCATCACCGGAGCGGATAGCAGCCACGGCGTAGCTGTGGCGCAGATCGTGAAAGCGGGCGTCGGGGCGGCCGATGCTGGCCACGATCCGCTTGAACTTCTTCGTGACCGTCCAGGACACCAGGTGCCCGCCGATCTCGTTGGTGAACACGTACCCGGCGGGATTGTCCCATAGCTCACCGGCCCGAAGCTGCCAGGCGGTCTGCTGCTTGCGGTGCTGCCGCAGCAGCTCCATGATGGAGGGCGCGGGCGTGATGGTGCGGGGCTTGTCGTTCTTCAAGGGGACAAGCCGGTACTGGCCACCGGGCTTCTTCTCCCGCTGAAGCTGCTGCTTTATCAGGATCGTACCGGCGGCGAAGTCTACACAGGGCCACGTCAGGCCCAGCACTTCGCCCTCACGCATACCGGTGAACAGCGTCACCGTATACAGCGTTTCGAACTCGTGACCTCGGATGGCCTCCATAAAGGCCCACGTTTCCCGCTCGTCTAAAGGGTGCAGCTCTGGCCGTTCGACACGGGGCAGGGTACAGGCATCCGCCGGATTAAAGCGTATCAGACCGGCGGCTATGGCCTGCTGCAAGGCCTTGTGGAGTACTCCGTGGATATTCTTGATGGTCTTAGGGGACAGGGGCGCAGCCTCGTACACGATGCGCCCGCCGCGCCTGACAATTTCCCCCGCCTGGTTCCGCTTCGGCACCTGCTGGCCGGTCTTGGCAAGCTGGTTGTAAAACTGCTGAATGGTGGGGGTGTCCAGGGCCTCCAGGCGTACCGCGCCGATGGCGGGCTTGATGTGGTTGGCGATCTGCGTCTTGTAAGAGACCACCGTGTGGGGCTTGACGCCGCCCAGGTAGGTATCTGCCCAGGTGTCCATCCACTGGCCCACCGTCTGCTTGCTGGGGGCTATGTAGGTGCCGCTGTCGATGGACGTTACCACCGCCGCCAGCTTCTGCGATACCTCCCGCTGCGTCTTGCCGGTGATGGTGCGCTGCACCTGCTTACCGGTGCCCGGATCACGTCCGGCGGTGTATCGCGCCTCCCACCACTCGTATTTCTTGCCGGTCTTTTTATCGACCTTGGTTTTCTTTCTGATGTTGCCCATGCCACGCGCATTTCTCCCGGCCATGGTGAAAAAACTCCTTTCCAAAACGGCCCCGGTATGCTATAATAGGCATACGGAGACCTTGCAATTCGTCTTGTGTGGTTTTCCTGCTGTCCCGCCTGTGGCCGCTATCCACGGGCGGGATTTTTCTATACTTGTGATTGTGCCCGAATTGGGCACGGCCCGGCGGCTGCTCCCGCCGGGCTTATTTCTTTTCCTGATCCCGGTCAAGGGTTTCGTCAATCGCCCGATTGATAAAGGCGTTGACGCTTTCCCCCATGGCTTCGGCGTGGGCTTTCAAGGTGTCCTTTTTGCCCTTTGCCATGGTTACATTGATACGATCATAGTTGTTTTTGACGTACTTATTAACGGCCCTCTGGTTGGCCTTTGTAACTGCCAAGGCTTGGCCTCCTTTCTTCGTTATCGTGGGGGCTGCCGAAAAACGCAGCCACTCTTCCAGTGTAGCTACATTATAGCAGAAAAGTATATTGATGTAAATATACAATCCCTACAAATATATTGGTGTAAATATGTTTATAATGTCAATATACATATTGGTGTAAATATGCTATACTAAGACCATAGATTAAGGGAGCGGCCTTAAACAAGCCACGATCGGGCGGCAGACCTACTGGTGAAAAGCCCCTTGAGCGCTCAATACATTCCAGACGCCGCCCAGCTCCCCACATAACAAGGAGGATCACATATGAGCACCAACGAAATGGAACGCAAGGCGCGGGAGCTGCGCCAGCTGCAAGCCCTGATCGAAGAGGCCCAGCAGGAGGCCGAAGCCCTCAAGGACGCCATCAAGGCGGCCATGGGGGACGCTGAGACGATCACCGCCGGGGAGTACAAGATCACCTGGAAGAGCGTCACCAGCGCCCGTATCGACACCGGGGCGCTGCGTAAGGCCCTGCCGGATGTGGCCGCAGCGTTCACCAAAGAAACCACCGTCCGGCGGTTCTGCGTGGCCTGATGGCTCGCAATGTGCCCGAATTGGGCACACAGCCCGGCGGCAGCAGCCGCCGGGCGTGGAGCTAGTCATTCTTGATGTCGCTTCCGTCAGATGTTTGTTTGTGTTTATCTCGTGTAAGGCATAAAAACTCATAGAACGGAGCTACCATTTTATTGATTTCTTCCATTCCACTCTCTTCGTACCGTTCAGGATCAAACCACTTTGCGGGTGTGTAAAAAAATAGGTCACTCAGACCAGTAAAGCTTTCTATTGCTGCGCTAAGGCATTTATCGGCATACGGAAGGAGTTCGGGGGCTGTCATGGTCACAGTAGACAGAATGCGTTGAATAGACCGGCATAGACGGTTTGCGTATTCGACACACTGAGCCGGAACATTGGCTACGCCATCGCTGGGCATATTTGATTCCTCGTTGTCAGAATATGTCCAGCTGTCTACATTCCCAAGCAAATAATCCGTTGATGTTCTGTATAGGACAGCCATTTGCTGTATTACAGTATTTGGAACTGAGTTTACGCCCCTTTCGTAGTTGCTTATCGCCTGCGGCGTTAAGCCTAGCCTTTCCGCAACGTCTGATTGCTTCAAACCTGCCAAAGCTCTTGCAACTCTAATACGTTGGGCAATCAATGCTTTACTATTTTCAGTATTTGTTGGCATACGGCGCTCTCCCTCATCGCATATTGACAACTCACATTATAGCCGCAAAAAAGAGAAAGTCAACAAATTATTTATTTTTAGCTTGACAGTAAACAAATCATTGAGTATAATCTAAATCGATTCAACGGTTTATTTAGTTTGGAGGTGTAATCATGCAGCAGCGAACAGAAATTGTACCCCATGCCCAGGCTATTGCTTACGCCCGTGTAGAGGCCGGATATAGCAAGCTGGACATTGCGCGGGCGGCTGGTATTCCCCATTCGTCCGTGATCCGCGCCGAGCGCGGGCAGGGTGTGTCAGCCAAGACCGCCGCCGGTATCTGTAAAGCCCTAGGGCGGAAGCTGGACGATCTCTTTACCGTCAACTGCCCCAGCGGCCCGGCGGATCAGGCGCGGGAGGGGGTGAGTTGATGGAACGAGTAGCCTTGAGCGTGACCGAGGCGGCCAAGCTGCTGGGAGTGTCCCCGAAGCTGGTCTATAACCTGTGCCACGCGGAGGGGTTCCCGGCGTTCCGGGTGGGCAGTCGTACCGTGGTGTCCCGCGTGGGCCTTGAGCGCTGGGTGGAAGAACAGGCAGAAAAACAAAGCGGCCTTGCCGTGGGAACATTGTAAAAGGAGAAAAGAGTATGGTCAAATTAGCACTTGAAGCAATCGAGGCCGCAAGCTGCGGCTGTACGCTTCGTGACTTCGAGGCGCTTGTGGTGAGCACGACGCCGATGATTGAGGACGCGATGGAAGATGTAATGAAGATCATCCGGGGTGAAGTCAAGCTGAAAGAGACGGACGATGACCAGGCGGCCCTTATGGGCTATGGAGTTGCCTGCCAGTCGTTGGGCTTCCAGAACGGCTTTAGGCTGGCTGTCCGCATGATGGCCGAATGTATGATGGATTAGGAGGTATCACAATGGAATATCATGGTAACTTTAGCGCGGCCAGCAGGCAGGGCGAAAATGAGGTACTTGAGGTACTTATGGACGAAAACGAAATGATTATGACCGACGAAGAACTTATGGTGGCGTGTGAATTCACTCCCTATAACCGGCAGTCGACACTTATTTCTCTGCTGCTGGAGGCGTCTTGCGCTGCCAAGGTGGCCGCTCCCTATGTCCGACGGCTCAGCACTGTACAGGAGCGGGCGGTCTTTGCGCTGCATTCAATGTACTTGCTGGGCGTCCAGCGCGGCGCAGAGGCATACCGCAGCGCGATCCAGCCAGAGAAAGATATTTCGTGGCTGCCCTGTATGCAGGACGAAGGAGATACGGAGGACACCATAGAAGAGATTGCGGAGCGCAAAATGACAGACCTCAACGAAATCACCCACTTATTCGGCTTTATCTTCTTGGAGAAAGGGGCGGCTATTCTTGACTGACACAGCGGCCCGGCGGCTTGCCGCCATGCTGACAGAGGCACAGCGGGCACAGATCGTCCAGCTGGCGCAGATCATCACCAGTCCGGCGGCTGCATCCGCCGGAGCGTGTACGGCTCAGACGCCGGTTAAGTAATCCCGCCCGTGGATAGCGGCCACAGGTGAGGACAGCAGGAAACCACACAACAGATGCAGCGGCCACAGCCCCTAAGGCTCGCGCCCAGGGGAAAGGCCGCTGCATCTTTCCACATCACAGGGTAATTACTATGGCAAAACGTAAAAAGACCATTATCGCCGGGCGTATTCGCAAGACGGTGATCTATACCGCGCCAGAGCCTCAGGACAGCCCGCGAGTACGGGCAGCCAAGTCCAGGGCCACCAGCGCCGCGCAAAAGGCTATGAACGACAAAACGGCCCGTGGGCGGCTTGAACTGCTGCTGGCCTGCAACTTCGCCGGAAAGGATTTGTTCCTGACGCTGACCTATCGGGACGGTGACGTACCGGCCACCCGCAAGGAGGCCGTGCAGAACGTCCGGCGGTTCCTGGCTGATCTCCGCAAGTCCCGGCGGCTGCGGGGCGTGAGCCTCCGCTACATCTACACCACCGAGGACAAGCACGGAGACGGGCGGCTGCATCATCATGTCATGATGTCCGCCACCGGCCACGACATGGAGGAAGTCCGCAGCCTGTGGCCCTTCGGTGATATCGTCGACATGAAGCCGGTGGGATGCCGGGAATACGACCAGTGGGCGGCCTACATGACCAAGGAGAGCGTAGAGGGGCGGCCCGTGGGCGCTCAGATGTGGACGTGCTCCAAGGGCCTGGCACGGCCCGTGGTGGTATCGGAGTATGTACCGAACGATACGGCCCTGGGTGTGCCGGTTGGCTGCCACGTCATGGAGCGTGAGGAGCGCATGACGGAGTTCGGCAGCTATCAGTATGTCAAGTACAAAGTCCCCATGAATTACCGGGACGATCACCTATCAGCGCCACAAGGCCAGGGCCTTGTTTCTTACTTGTAGTAAGATATAACTTTAGGAAAGGGTACAGAGAAACACGGCGGGAGGCCTTGCAAAGTCACTGGCCACAAGCTACCATGGAGATAATCAAAAACGCACGGGCGCACGAGCGGCCCGGCGGATGGAGGTGCTACCATGGCTGCTATCGTGACCGCGATCTGCAAGAGCGTACCGGCGGGTGTTTTCGGCGTGTGCCCCTTTTTGCTGCGCTGCGGCTTGCTGTGCCCGACTTGGGCACCGGCGGGCGCGGCATATCCCCCCCTCCCTGCGGTGGCGGGGGTATCGGCCCTGGAGACCGGCCCGAGGACTTCGCGCACACACGGCGGGAAAATTTTGCGGGGCGGCGGCCCCGCGCATAATGCGCAGCGGGCGCACGGCCAGGA
>USMI01000002.1 GCA_900555735.1 uncultured Eubacteriales bacterium
CGATGGAGGACAAAATCAAGCGTCTGCTCCGTGAGGAAGTCCGCAAAATGTGACTGCTTTTTGAATTTGATGAAAAAGTCCTTGACTTTTCGTCTCTGGCAAGACCGCAAAAAGCATTCTTGTGACGGCATCGGTGCGTCTGGCAGCGTTTATCTTTCCGCAGTATGCCGCCATGATGCAGACCGATGAGATGGATTTTGCTTCGATGGGTGAGCGTAAGCGCGCGATCTTTTGCGTTATTCCCGTCAACGACGGCAGCATGAACTATCTGGTCAGTATGCTGCTGACACAGTGCTTTCAACAGCTCTATCTGCGGGCGGACGAGCGGTATAACGGACGGCTACCCATGCCGGTGCGCGTGATACAGGACGAGTGGGCCAACGTTGCCCAGCCGGACAGCTATCCCAAGGTGTTGGCTACCTGCCGCAGCTATAATATCGGCATCAACATCATCGTACAGAATATCCAGAGCATAAAGGCACTGTATAAGGACGAGTGGGAGGGTATCATCGGCAACTGTGATACCCTCCTGTTTCTCGGTGGCGGCAACGAGCCCACATCACTGGAATTTGTGTCGAAGCTGCTGGGAAAGGAAACGGTGCATACCCGCACACGCGGGCGGACGAAGGGACGCAGTGGGTCAAGCTCTGTGAATTTCCAGCAGACCGGGCGTGACCTGATGACCCCTGACGAAATACGGATGCTGCCCACCAATGATGCGCTGCTGTTCATTCGAGGCGAAAAGCCGGTGCGGGATAAGAAGTACGACATCAAAAAGCATCCCAATGTGCGCCGCACAGCGGATGGTCGGGCGAAGCCTTACATCCACAACCCGCCTGTGCCGGACTACACGTTGCCCGACCTGCCTTACGAATTCCACACATTGGACGACTATACATTTTTGGAGGACGAACATGAAATTGAAGAAACCTAACACCATTGCAAGAGCCGTGTGTGCAGGCATAGGACTCACTCTCTGCTGTTTTGTGCCGGTCTACGCAACCGGCGGTGATCCGCTGACCATTGTCAACAACCTGTCCGACTTCATCTTTTCGGTCATCAAGGCCATCGGCATTATCATTCTCGGCTGGGGCATTGTGCAGGTGGGTATGAGCATCCAGAGCCACGACGCCAGCCAGCGAACGCAGGGCCTGCTGTGTCTGTTCGGCGGCCTGCTTATCGCCTTTGCCAAGGAGATTCTGACGCTGATCGGCGCGGTGTAAGCCATGGACAACAACTGGATCATTGACAATCTCAACTATGCCTTTGGTGTATGGAACGACAAGCTGACGGAGATGTGGTCGCTGCTGACCCAATCGCCCCAGGCGTTTAAGGGCGGCACCATCTGGCAGACGATCCAGACCGTCAACGGAGCTATGCAGGGCATTGGTTACGGTTTGTTGGTGCTGTTTCTGGCTATTGGCATCTTTCGCAGCAGTGCCAGTTTCCGGGATTTTCAGCGGCCTGAACACGTTCTGCGGCACTTTATCTACTTCGTCATGGCGAAACTGGCTGTCACCTACGGCATCGACCTGATGGTGGATATTTTCGCGGTCTGCGCCGGTATCATCTCCGCTGCTGCCGGCAGTGTGGGCGGTATCGACGGTGCGGCCGTATCGCTGCCTGCGGAGATAGCGTCAGCCATTGAGGATGTGGGCTTCCTCGCCAGCATCCCGCTGTGGCTGGTGACACTGCTGGGGTGCCTGCTTATTACGGTGCTGGCGTTTTTGATGATCCTCACCGTATATGGCCGTTTCTTCAAGCTCTATTTATATGCCGCGTTGTCGCCGGTGGCGCTGGCGTCCTTTGCGGGAGAAGGCACGTCCCAGATGGGGCGTGCCTTTCTCAAAAGCTATATAGGCGTGTGCCTGGAGGGCGCGGTGATCGTGCTGGCCTGTATCGTGTTCTCGGCCTTCGCCGCCAGCGATACGGTGGTGCTGGGCGGCGGCTCGGTAGTCACGCAGGTGTGGGGCTATCTGGGCGAGGTGATCTTCAATATGCTGGTGCTGGTGGGCTTGGTGAAGGGTGCCGACCGCGTGGTGCGGGAGATGTTTGGAATGTGAGAAAATATCGCCCTATACTTTCTTGCTAATTTCTGCCTTGGTATTAGCAGGAAAGGCACCGTATCTTTGGGTTGCAAACGATTCTGCTGAGTAGTACAATTAGAGAAAAGCAAATTGATATACGAAAGGGCTTGTCATCGTGTTAATCAGATGTGCGGAGGAAAAAGATTTTCGGGAACTACGGCAGTTTTATGACCGTATGTGTGAGGTTCTGGGAGAAAAGGACTTTCTGCCGGAAGGCGATAAGGGAGGCTTTCCCTCGGACGAAATGGTCAAAAATGCGATTGCAGAGAAGGATCAGTTTATCGGCATAGAAGATGGCCAAATCGTTGCCGCGTATATCATGAATCATGACTGCGATGAGGCTTACCACACAGTTCGATGGCTGACAGATGCGGAAGACAAAGAGATGGTCGTTCTCCATGCTCTGCGAGTGCTTCCCGAATATGGCGGTCGCGGGTATTCCAAGCAATTGGTGCAGCACGCAATCGATACCGCAAGAGAAAGAGGGCTGAAATCCATTCGCCTTGACTGCATAGAGGGAAATGATATTCCACAGAAAATGTATATGTCGTTTGGATTTGCCTATGTAGATACTGTCGAAATCACATATGTGGACATCGGAATACCGAGGAAATTCCTTTTATATGAGTTTGCACTCTGACAACATCTTACTCATTAAGGAAATAACGAAGAAAAGCACCGGTTTCCGGTGCTTTTCTTTTGCCCAAAAGGAGGAAACACATGGAAATCAAAATCAACAAAGAAATACGCAGCTACAAGGAAACCGTCTACTTTGGCCTGACAGCGCGGCAGCTTATTTGTTCGCTGCTGGCGGTGGGGACGGCGGTGGGGCTGTACTTCGCCCTGCGGGGCGTATTAGACCGCGAGACGCTGGGTTGGCTGTGCATCGTGGGCGCTGCGCCTATGGCGGCAGCAGGCTTCTTCCACTACAACGGCCTGACGCTGGAGCAATTCCTGTGGGCATGGTGCAAGACCAATTTCCTGCTGGCCGGTCGGCGGCTGTGGCACAGCGAGAATTACCTATACGACCTTTGGGAGAAGGAGGACAAGAAGTGAGAAAACTATTCAAGGGCCGCAGCACGGAGCGGGACGCCTTTCGCATTCCCCGCAGCGTGCAGCAGTCCATCCCCATCAAGCGCATCTATAAGGACGGTATCTTTCGTGTAAGCGGCAGGTTTTCCAAGACCTGGCGCTTTTTTGACATCAATTACGCCGTGGCCTCGCCGGAAAAGCAAATGGAGCTGTTTTTGAGCTACTGCGGCGTCCTCAACAGCCTGCCCATAGACGCAGGCATTAAGCTGACGCTGGTGAACCGCCAACTCAACCGGCAGGAGTTCAGCCGGAATCTCCTGATGGCCTACCGGCAGGATGGCCGCGACTATATGCGCCGCGAGTACAACGGTATTCTGCTGGACAAGGCCAGCGGCAGCAACAATCTGGTGCAGGAGAAGTACATCACCGTGTCCGTGGCCAAGCGCAGCATCGAGGAGGCCCGCACCTTCTTCGCCCGCGTGGGAACCGACCTGACCGCTGGCCTCGGCCGCATGGATTCCGGTATACGGGAAATCACCCTCAATGAGCGCCTGCGGCTGTTCCATGACTTCTTCCGCGTGGGGCAGGAATCTGCCTTCGCCTTCGACCTGCAAACCGCCCAGCGGCGCGGCCACGACTTCCGCGATGCCATCGCGCCGGAAACGCTGCAATTCTTCCACGACCACTACGCCGTGGATGAGCGTGTAGGCCGCACTTTGTTCCTGCGGGAGTACGCCAGCTTCATCAAGGACACTATGATTACCGAGCTGATGGACTACCCCCGGAACATGATGCTGTCCATCGACATTGTGCCGGTGGCCACCGATGAGGCTGTGTCGGAGATGCACCGGCGCATCATGGCGGTGGAGAGCGACATCACCCGCTGGCAGCAGCGGCAGAACCACCACAACAATTTCTCCGCCAACATCCCCTACGATCTGGAACAAATGCGGAAGGAAACACGGGAGTTTCTGGACGATCTTACCGCCCGTGACCAGCGGATGATGTACGCGCTGGTGACGTTGACCCATCTTGCCGACAACGAGGAGCAGTTGGAGCAGGACACGGAAGCCCTGTCCGCCATTGGCCGTTCCCACGGCTGCCAGTTTGCTACCATGAAGCACCAGCAGGAGGACGCGCTGAACACGGTACTGCCCTACGGCCTGCGGCGTATCGACGCTATGCGGACGCTGACCACGGAGAGCACCGCCGTGCTGCTGCCCTTCAAGACGCAGGAGATCATGGACACCGGCGGCCTGTACTACGGCGTCAATGCCGTGTCCCGCAACCTCATCATCTGCAACCGCGACGCGATGCTCAACGGACACGGCCTTTATATGGGCGTGTCCGGCAGCGGCAAGTCCATGATGGCCAAGCAGGAGATCGGCTTCGTGGGCCTGAATACCAACCACGATATTATTGTGGTAGACCCCGAGCGGGAGTACGGCCCGCTGATCCGCGCCCTGGGCGGCGAGGTCATCACCATCTCCGCTTCCAACGGCAGCTATGTCAACGCGCTGGACATCTCCAAGGAGTACGGCGACGGGCGCAATCCGTTGGTATTGAAAAGCGAGTTCATCATGTCTCTGTGTGAACAGCTCATGGGCGCGGGCGAGATCGGCGCAAAGGAGAAGTCCATCATCGACCGCTGCACTTCCAATATTTACCGCAAGTACATCCGCAAATACGAGGGCGACCCGCCCACGCTGAAAGACCTCTATGACGACCTTATGCGGCAGAAGGAGCCTGTTGCCCATGAAATTGCGCTGGCGCTGGAGCTGTTCACTACCGGCAGCCTTAACGTGTTCGCCCACCAGACCAATATCGACACCCGCAACCGTATCATCTGCTACGACATTCAGGACTTGGGTGAAAACCTCAAGCCCATCGGCCTGCTGGTGATGCTGGACAGCATCCTCAACCGCGTCATTCGCAACCGGCAGCAGGGCCGGTATACCCACGTCTACATTGACGAGATCTATCTGTTCTTCGCCAGCCCCGGCGTGGGCGGCAAGAGTGCCATCAACAACTATTCCAGTGAATTTCTTTACAAATGCTGGAAGCGATTCCGCAAATACTACGCCACCCTCACCGGCATTACGCAGAATGTGGAGGAGTGCCTGCTGTCCGATACGGCGCGGCTGATGTTCGCCAACAGCGAGTTTCTGGTGCTGCTGAATCAGGCACCTACCGACCGTGCTGAGCTGGCCAAGCTGCTGGATGCCAGCGACGTGCAGATGGATTACGTCAGTGACGCCCCGGCAGGCCACGGGCTGATCAAGGTGGGCTCCTGCCTCGTGCCGTTCATCAATGAGCTGCCCCGCGATACGGAGCTGTACCGTCTGATGACCACCAAGCCGGGAGAGCAAAATGCGTGACGTCAAGACCCGCGCTGCCATGGAGCAGCCGAAAATGCGGCAGAAAGATGCCATACCCCGCACGGCGGTGCGTATCTTGCAGCGGCACTACGCCCGGCAGAAGCAGGAACGGCAGACGCAGCACCAGCGGCAGCCGGTGGAGTACGCCACGGAACAGGTGCAGCAGGGTGCGTCGAACGCCGCCCGCCTGACCTTCCGCGCCACGCAGCAGCTTCAGTGGAAGTACGTCCTGCACAAATACCGCGCACAGAAGGTGCGGCAGCGGCGGGAAACAACGGCGGCGCAGGTGCGCCAGCGGGATATGTGGCGGTCAACGGAGCAGCCCGCCGCCGCACAGGGAACAACAGCAGAGACACCGCGCACCACAACAGTGCCGCGCCAACCGGCGCAAAAGACACCTGCGCCCACCATGACCGTCGCCCAGCAGCGGGCGAAACAGCACACCCGGCGCGCCGCCCAAAGGCAGATGCTCCAGCAGACAAAGGCCGCCGCCCGCAAGGCGGGACAGCGGCTGGAGCAGATGGCACAGGCGGTGGGCAAGACCGTCCGCGCCGGTATTGAGGCGATAGCCGCAGCGGGCGGCGGTGTGGTGCTGTTCCTGCTGCTGGCGTTGCCGGTAATCGCGGTTGCGGCGGCCCTGTCCCCAGCAGGTGTTGTCGCGGACAGTCACACCATGGAGCCCACCGGCGAAGCCATGGAGGTGTGGGAGCGCCTGCCGGACGATCTCTCCATGGAACGGCGCATGGTCGTTACTTACGCGCTGGCGCTGGTGGACAAGGTGGATTACTTTTGGGGCGGCAAATCGCTGGTGCTGGGCTGGGACGACCGCTGGGGTGAGCTGACGGAGGTTACAGCCGAGGGCAGCGACACCACCGGCACGGAGCAGCCCTACGGTTTGGACTGTTCCGGTTTTGTGGATTGGGCGTTCTACAACGCCAGCGGCGGCGAGTATGTGATCGGGCAGGGCGGCGGAGCCATGGAGCAGCACGCCAACTGCGTGGACATAGAGTGGGATGAGGTGCAGCCAGGGGATCTGCTGTTCTATCCGGAGGATGAACACGTCGGCATCGCCGCAGGCCATGACTGGCTGGGCCGCCTGCTGGTGGTGCATTGTGCCTCCGGCACGAACGGTGTGGCAATCTCTCGTCGAACCGGCTTTGAGACTGCGGCACGACCCATGTGGTATGGGGATGAATAGAGGGCAGAGGAATTTCCTCTGCCCTCGCTTTTTTATGCTTGCTTATCTTGCATCCATCGCGCTGCGCATCATGGAAACCATCATATTCAGCTGCTTCGGCGTCGCAGACTGCGCCAGTTCCAGCATGGCGTCTATGTCATGGTTTTCCTGCTTATGAAAACCGGCAGACTGACACAGGATGTTAGAGCGTAAGAAAATACTCTTTACATGTACATCAAAAGCTCATACAGCTCTTTTGATGTTAGCCCATGAATATAAGACGGAACATCTATGTCTGACAACAGCTCTAATAGCGACGTATTGAGAGGCTGGTCTACAAGCTTTTGCTCCAACTCACTTATTTCGCGGTTGCAGAAGAAATCTCCTGAAAAGTGGATAGCTACGATTTTCCCCTGATGAATGTCCATTGATGCTTCTACAATTCCAGCAGGAAATCGATTTTCGCTGTGCAACTCGTAATCTGCATAATATCCGTAATTCCAGTCCCATGTTGCATATTTGTTCTTGCGAAGATCTGAGATAGTACGAAAATCTTCGTCAGATAATTGTAATGTATCAGCCGACTTACCTGCAAGAATTTCATCGGCGAGAGCCTTTTTGAAAGTCTCCATTGAAATGGGAGAAGCAACATGTTCATTAATCGTTGTTACGCGGCTTGAAACAGAGCGCACCCCCTTCGACTGAATTTTCGCAGGACGAACCCTCAAGGCGTCTGATAAAACGTCAAGATTAGAATTCAAAAGGATACAACCATGGTAAAGAAGACGGCCATTGCTTAAAACTTGAGAGCAACCGGAGAATTTCTTTCCATTGATCAAAAGGTCATTTCTTCCGCTAAATTCTGCTTGGATTCCGAACCGCTTGAGGACATGAATAACGGGATCAGCAAAGTACTTTAAGTTAAATTCCTCCAGATTATCTGGAGAAGTAATCAGCGTGTAATTTAGATTACCTAGGTCATGATACACGGCACCGCCGCCGGAAAGTCGCCGGGCAACCTTTATTCCATTTGCATCTACATAAGATTGGTTAATTTCTTCTGCAGTATTTTGATACTTCCCGACGATAATGGAATTCTCGTTTTGCCATAGCATCAAGTAATCGTGTTTTCGATTTAGAGATTGAAAAAGGTATTCTTCCAATGCAAGATTGTAATAGGGATCTCGCCAAGGGGATTCAAAAAAGAACATATCATTACCTCACATATGCCTTAAATTGTGATATTCAAGCATTGCGAGTATCAAAAGCACACGTTATTCACCGTCTATTCGACCAAGGCTCTCTACGTTTTCGACGATCTTTTTCATTACCCTTTTAAAAGTATCCAAATCTTCGGCGGATATATCATGGATACCATCAATATTGAATTGCTCTACTAAAGGATATAGTTCGTCCAGTGCGGCCTTGCCCTTTTCGGTTAAAAAGAGGAGTTTTGCTCGAAAATTCTCCGGGTCGCCCGTCCTGCTTACCAAACCGTGCCCTTCCAATCGCTCAATCAGATGCAAAGCGGAGGGCTCACTGATCATCATTGCTTGCGCAAGATCTTTCTGAGATATTTTCTGCGTTTGATCAATAAAATACAGGGCTGTCCACTGAGTGCGAGTCAACCCACCTTTTTTAAATTGGTTATTTAATGCCTCGCATACCGCTTTTGCGCCGGAATTTGTAAGCAATGCAATGCAATCATGAACATCAAACATGGAAAAACCTCACTTGCAGTAGAGTACATAGTCAACAGCTATCTATATTACGGAACTATTCCAAGGGAGATAGTTGGTTAATCAGGGAATACAATACAGTATAGCGTGTAATTATCCACTGGTCAAGAATTATTTCTTAGTATGCTATTTGAGACAGCAACTAGACCATATGGTTTGGGATAATAGTATCGAATTTGGTGCTTTTCATACTGAATGCATATTTGTGGTTCAAATAATTGGTTGATTTTGTTTTCCTAACGCAAACCCCCTGATTGGTGCTTCTCATTTACACCATTCAGGAGGTTTGCGTATCATATGATAATGCCGATTGGTGTTGGATACCTAGCCGATCAGTTAGATTCCATAAAATCGTTCAAGAAGTCAACCCATTTATTGAAACCATCGCCCGTTCGCGCCGACAGTTCGATGATCTTCATGGAGGGGTTCAGAACTGCCGCACGTGATTTCAGTGCTTCGAGAGAGAAACCCTCATCGGGCAGATAATCCGTTTTGGTTACGATTAGAACATCTGCAACAGAAAACATCAACGGATACTTCAGAATCTTATCATCGCCTTCTGGAACACTAAGAATCATCACTTTCAGAGATTCGCCGATATCAAATTCTGCGGGGCACACCAAGTTTCCAATGTTTTCCACAAAAGTGAGATCGTAATCTTCTACGGGGAAAGAATTCAGTGCCCGCTGAACGACGGTTGCTTCAAGGTGGCAAGCTCCGCCGGTATTGATCTGAACTGCGGTTGCGTCAGCGGCAATAATTTTTTTTGAGTCTACCAGAGAATCTAGATCACCCTCAATTACAGCAATCTTCCACTTATCCTTGAGCTCTTTAATAGTTCTAAGAAGGAAGGTGGTTTTGCCGCATCCGGGAGAACCCATGAGGTTAATCATACGGGTATGGCATTTATTTAGATTGGCGCGAATTTCGGATGCACACTGGTCGTTTTCCTCAAAGACCTCCTTGCGGACGTCAATCAATGTTACTTCTGACATGTTGATTTATCAGTTCCTTTCTCAATAATTCCGATTCCGGTGATGATAAATTCTGTACCACTTTTCATGCGCATTTTTTCTTCACCGCAATTGGGACAAACTGTGGGCATATATTCAGGCGTCAACGGCAAAACTTCGCCGCAATTCTGGCACTGCACACTTCCGGGAATTGTTTGAATGTGAATTTTGGCTCCTTCGACAATGGACCCCTTACTGGCATATGCGAAATACTTAATGACCCACTCGTTGAGCATTCCTCGCAGATCACCTACTGCCAAATATACATCCGTAACACGCTCGGCGTTTTTTGCCTCCGCATAAAGCTTTACTTCGTTGTAAAGCAGTTTTGTAACAGCAAATTCGTGCATGACGATAACTCCTTCAATGTAGGGAGAAAGGGCCGATAACCCTTTCTCCCTGCATCACGTCACTTATTTCTTGCGGCCTCTCTCGATGTAATCCGTCTTAAGGCCATAAGTATCGGCGCCCTGACGATCATAAAGATCCAGGCAGGAATCGGGCCAATCATAGCGATCCTTTTCATCCTTCAGGCGGAGGATCAGGGCCTTCTCAGGACACTCTCTCACGCAAACACCGCAGCCGACGCAGTTCTCGGGATGATACTGAACAGTCTCGCCGCTCCACAGGTGGCCGTGCTGGGTGAAGCAATGCTCTACGCACTTTCCGCAGTTGGTGCACTTAGAGGTATCTTTGGCCACATAATAGTGGGTGACCTTGCCGGTGTTCGGGCCGCCCATACCATACTTCTTGAAGTACTCGGTAGGACCACAACAGCCGTCATTGCAGCAGGAGCAAACGATTTCTGCATCTTTTGTTGCAGAGAGCAGAATAGCAAGATGATTTTCCTTGCAGAACTCAATGTGCTTTTTGATTTCTTCCTTTGTAATGTAACGGGAAACCTTCAGATCCTTTACATAGAAATCAGCGTAGTCATTGATCTGCAGACAGACTTCGTAGGGAGGGTCGCACTGTTTACATGCCTTCGCAACAGGTGCACGGCAGATACAGGATGTAACGGCAACGCGATCGGCATTCATCAGGATGCGCTCAGCAACCTCGTAGTCGTTGATAATGTCACCCTCTGCAACTTCTGCATCAGTCAAAGGAACATAGCGCCAAGAAGGAGCGTCCTGATCGAACATAACCGGCCGCATATAATTTGCCATATAGGGTTCGATACTCTTCCAAAACTCAACAGAAAGGCGTCCCACAGACATTGCGACCTGACCGGGGAAAGGACCGATATGACGGAAGACATCAACACCGTTATCAACCTTGTGGAAAATGCAAACGCGCTCTGCCATCTCTAAGAGCATTTTTCTGCATTCTTCAACTTCCATCCCAGCATCCTTTGCGATCTCTTCTGCACTAGCAAAGTGGTGTGCGGGGACATGAATAGCCAGTTTGGCGTGTTCGGGGAGATAATAAGTTTTCAGATACTGGAGATCGGCACCCTCGGGGATACTTGCCATGGCGCCCTTAAAGTTTTCGGGCTTCGGGAAACCGGAGGAAAGTCCATCCAGGATCTCCGCAAGCTTTTCATAGTACGGTGCGTACTGAGGGTCATTTGCTCTGGGGTCAATCGCCGGCTGTCCGGAAGGAATGCCCTGTGCCATGAGAGACTGGGTGGCATACGTCCGCCAAGAATTCCAGTATTCTTTTCCGTGCTCAAAAGTATTCATAAATTGCCTCCTTTAATTTATTCGTGTTCCTAATTGCCATGCTAAGTACAAGTCGAATTATATCAATTATTATGCTAATTGTCAACGAGATAACGATGTGAAGGGAAAAATCGGTGTTCTACACAAAAGAAGAAGATATTGTTTGGGACAATTCAATAATTGGACATCAACGGTATGTAACCTATTGAGTAGCCATTGCTTTTGCTTTACTGATGACACAATAGTTGAAATTTACACTTTTTGCCTTTAGACAAAATTAGCTGTGAAACTTTGGCGATTTTAACGATATAAAGTCTGTTGACAATTAGCCTGCTAAGCGATATGATTTAAGCGTAGCATACGCAATAATGATATTATTTTATGGAGGTACATTACAATGTCTGTGAATGCAAGAGAGATCCTGAACGATTTTATGAACGGCGTCGGCAAGCTGTCCGAGATGGACAACGGCTTCATGCAGAAGTTCTTTGCGGTCGATGGCGGCTGCGGCGGCGATGTTCTGAGCTCTAAGGTGAAGGAACTGATTGGCGTGGCGATCGGCTGCTATAACCGCTGCCAGTATTGCATCTGTGTGCATACCCACGGTGCATATCAGGCCGGTGCGACCAGAGAAGAAATCATGGCCGCTGCTGAAGTGGCTATCGCATTCGGTGGTGGCCCCAGCGTTGCATATAGTGCCGCTGTTCTGACTGCTGCACTTGACGAATTTGAGCATGATTTCGACTAATATATAACAAAGAAGCCATGCCGGTCTTTGAAAAATGTCGGTATGGCTTCTTTATTTTGAACAAAACGCATTTCGTATTAGCCGCAGAAAGTGATTTGTGCTCTGTCAGTGGCATAAACGGCGGTTATCTCTCACAATAGAGTCAAGGAGGTAAAGAATGAAGCAGGCAATAACAGTTATGAAAGCCGAATGCACCATGAAAAAGTGGAGCGTTCGTGTTGGAGACGTTGTGCAGAAAGGAGATCTTCTATGTACGGTCATTGTGGGAAAGATGAACCGTGAAGTAAATAGTAAGTATGCAGGACAGATCACCAGTATCCTGATTCAAGAAAATGAGAAAGTACCCGGCGGAGCTGTGATTTGCGAGATGGAAGCAGAGGAGCCCGCTGCACCTGCGCCGGAATCCCAATCCGCATTAGGAGAAAAGGAAGCATTGCTTATGCCCAAAACGGGCGAGGAGAACTCTGCTGTTCGGAAGTGGTATAAAGCAGTGGGCGACCCGGTAGCCAAAGGCGAGGCGCTGGTATCTGTCAGTGCCGGCAAGATGAACCGGGATGTGTGCAGCAATTGCGATGGTATCTTGGCAGAAGTCGTAGTTGCTGAGGGAGAGGCTGCTGCAGGTGATGTGCTTGGCTATGTACAGGCATATGCAGTAGCCGCTGAAAAGGTATTGGGCGAAGTGGCTGTCAAGTTGCCAAAAGTTGGCGCAAATAAGGCCACTATCAAAGAATGGTATAAAAACGAGGGAGACGCCGTGAAGCAGGGTGAGCCCATGGCTTCTGTATCGGCAGGAAAACTTACAGCGGATGTGAATAGCGAGTGTGATGGAGTTCTTACGCGAATCGTTGCTCCGGCTGATACCACAGTTGAAAAGGATTCGATTATCGCTTATATTGAGGGTCACACTTGCGGAGGACAGAATTCTGTCCCGGCTGCTCAGAAAGTGGTCGTTATTGGCGGCGGCCCCGGTGGATATGTGGCAGCTATCCGCGCAGCCCAGTTGGGTGCCGAGGTGACATTGGTTGAGATGAATAAAATCGGCGGTACCTGCTTGAATGTGGGCTGCATTCCTACGAAGGCGTTGCTGCATAGCGCAGAACTGTATGCTGCGGCAAAGTCTGGAGAAAAGGCGGGTATTATCGCAGAGAATGTGACCATTGATTGGCCGCGTGTGCAGGCAAATCGTGTGGCAATCTCAACGCAACTGTCTTCCGGTGTCGCGGGCCTGCTGGCAGCCAATGGCGTAGAGGTAATTGAAGGCCGTGCAGAGTTTACGGGGCCCAAGAGCCTTCACGTGATTGAGACCAATGGAAATACACAGGACATAGCGGCGGATCGCATTATCATAGCTACGGGCTCTGTTCCCAGTATGCCCCCGATTCCTGGACTTGCTGAGAACAAGAATTGTATCGATTCCACTGGAGCTCTGACGTTGGAGCAGATGCCTGCGTCCATGGTGATCATAGGCGGCGGTGTCATCGGTATTGAATTGGCATGTACCTATGCTCTGTTCGGAACAAAGGTCACTGTGGTGGAGATGATGCCGCGTTTGATGCCCGTCATGGACTATGAGTTGACCCAGATGGCGCAGAAGATCATGGAGGATGCGGGAATTGAGTTCTTGCTGGAGACTCAGGTTCTGGGCTTTGAAGCCGGTGATGTGGGCGCAAAGGTCGTGATCAAGGATAAGAGCGGCGCGGAATCAAAGCTGGAAGCTGAGAAGGTTTTGGTAGCTGTTGGCCGCCGCAGCAATGTGGCTACCCTGAATCTGGGAGCCGCAGGAATTGTCACAGAGCGCGGTCATGTGGTTACTAACGACCACATGGAGACTAATGTGCCGGGAGTGTATGCGATCGGTGACTGTGCTGGCCGGATCATGCTGGCCCACACGGCGTCCACGATGGGCGAAATCGCCGCTGAAAACGCCATGGGAAGCCCCGCGACCTATGACGAAAGGGTGTGCCCTTCCTGCGTTTATATGGTTCCGGAATTTGCCTATGTGGGCTTAAATGAAGAGGAGGCTAAAGCCAAAGGTCTGGACTACAAGGTCGGAAAGTTCCCCTTGGCTGCTAATGGCAAATCCTTGATTATGGAAGAAACACGTGGATGGATCAAAATTTTGGCTGATGCCAAGACGGAGAAGATCCTTGGTGTACATATTCTGGGCGCCCGCGCTACCGACATTATTGCCGAGGCGGCCATTGCCATGAAGATGAATGCGACAGTGAAAGATGTCATTGACACGATCCACGCCCATCCTACTGTAGCGGAGGCTATGAAGGAAGCGGCTTTGGCCGTGGAAGGTCGCGCGATTCATTTTAAGTGATTGTAAAGATACAGTTATAGATTCCCCAAATCATTACAATGTGAATTCAAAAACACGAAGAGGAGAAAACGCAATGGAAGAGTATAACTCCATTCCGTGGAGAAAGCACGAAGACCTGAATAAATACGCCGTGGCTACCAACGTTCCGGTTTGGCTGGGTGGCAAGAAAGTAATCGCAGATCGAGTTGTCAAGACTTGCTGTCCGCACAACTGCTATGATACCTGCGGTGAGCTGGTGTATGTCAAGGATGAGAAGGTTATCAAAATTGAGGGAGATCCGGAGCATCCAATCACCAAAGGACATCTGTGCCTGAAAGGCTGCGCCAATGTGCAGAAGATCAACAGCCCCGACCGTGTGAAGTACCCGATGCTGCGCGTTGGCGAGCGGGGTGAGGGCAAGTTCAAGCGCATCACGTGGGATGAGGCCATGGACTGGATGGTTGAGAAGATCCAGACCATCACGAAAAAGTATGGATCTGAGGCAATCATGGAGTATTGCTACTCGGGAAACAGAGAGCATATGGCGAAGGTGGTTGCGGCTCGTCTGTGGAATCTGATGGGGGCCACAAAATTGGTGGGCAGCTTCTGCCTGCTCTCTGGTGCGACAGGCTCTTTCTACAGCGTTGGCAGCCAGTATACCATGGATCCTGCTATCTGGTCGGAGCATGCTGATACCGTTTTCCTAGTGGGACGAAATTGCTCTGCCACGAACCCGCATATCTTCCCCTTCCTGTACCGTGCCAAGGAACGTGGTGCAAAACTGATCGTAGTGGATCCCTATACTACCGGCGTTGCCTCCAAGGCGGATATTCATCTGCGTCCCCGTCCCGGCACCGATGGCGCTATGTGTTTGGGTATGATGCACTGGATCATCAAAAATGACCTGTGGGATCATGATTTCGTGGAAAAACACACGGTGGGTTTCGACGAACTGGTCAAGCTGGTGGAAAAGTGGACGCCCGAGTATACAGAGGAAATTACCACGATTCCCAAGGAGCAGATCATTGAGGTCGCGCAGATTTTGGCAACCACGAATACCCAGTTTGAAACCGGTTATGGTCAGCAGCGTTACAGCAACGGCCATCAGGTTCAGCGAGCTTTGGCCTGCTTGGCGGGACTGTGCGGCAGTTTCGGAAAAGAGACGGGTAACTATAACTTCATCTCTGGTATGGGTTTCCCCGGAATAACTGGTTTTGCCCATCAGAATAACGTGGTGCTGCCGGAAGGCGCTGAAATCAAGCAGACACGTATGGTAAATATTGCTGCCGTGGCAGAAGCCATTCATAAGGCGGACAATCCGCCTATCAAGGGCGTTATTTCTTATCGCGGCGGTCTGATTTCGCAGCAGCCCAATGTGGATTACACGATCGAAGCGGTCAAGTCTCTCGATATGTTTGTATCCATCGAGCAGTTTATGACAGACGATACTGACTATGCCGATCTGGTGTTGCCTGCCTGCCACTACATGGAACAGTATGGCCTCCACCCCTCCTATTGGCATAACTACAATCAGGTTCTTGTGCCTGTGTGCCAGCCGCCCTATGAGTGCGTACCAGACGTGGAGATCTTCGAGGAGCTGGGGCGTCGTCTGGGCTACGAGAAGTATTTCCCCAGAGAACGTACAGGCTTGGATTATGTGCGTATGCTGATCGGTGAAGAGTGCGATGTGGACGCTGCTGTGTCTCCCAATGGGCCTGTGCGCAACCCTGAGAAGTGGTGCCCCGAGATTCCTTATAAGGATGGTCAGTTTGACACGCCTTCCGGGAAGTTGGAGCTGTTCTCGGCTGGAATGGAGGAACGTGGCAAAAAATTTGAAGGCGAGTATTGCCCGGTACCGCAATTCTTTGAGCCGGCGGAGAGCATCCGTGCAACCCCTGAACTGGCAAAGAAGTATCCGCTGAACGTCATTTCTCAGCATCCGGCATTCCGGACGCACTCCCAGTATTATAACCTGCCCTGGATCCGCGAAATTGAAGGCCCGGCCAGACTGTTTATGAGCAAGGTGGATGCTGCAGAGCGTGGCATCAACGATGGCGATCTGGTGCGTATCTTCAATGACCGTGGAGAGTTGACGAACATTGTTGCCCGAGTAGGTATTCGCGTAAAACCCGGCGTTGTGGAAATGAGCAGTGGTATGTGGGTGAAGCTGGGCGGCAGTGTCAACAAACTGACCGGCATGTATCCCGCTGGCCCCAGAGATGTCCTTTGTGAAGGCGGTATTATGCAGGAGTATCATCCGCTGATGGATGGCAACACCGGCTCATATTTCAATACTCTGGTTGATGTCCAGAAAATGTGAGGGAGGAATAGTCATGGATAAGCAGATGATTCTTTATGTTGATACCAGACGCTGCATGGGCTGCCGTGCCTGTGAAACGGTCTGTAAGCTGGAAAATAACCTGGACGCGGGACCTCGGTTCACTATGGTTACAGAAGTCGAGACAGGAAGCGGTAATGACGAGCGTTTGAATTTCCTGCCCATTCCCTGTCAGCATTGCGGGGATGCGCCCTGCGTGAAAGCGTGTCCTACCGGCGCTCTGCATAAACGCAGCGACGGAATTGTTCTGGGGAACTCTAAGAAATGTATTGGTTGCCATGAGTGCTTGTGGGCCTGCCCGTTCGGCGTGCCGCAGTTTGGCGCTAACGGCCTGATGCAGAAATGCACCATGTGCTATAACCGCATCGATGAGGGAGACAAGCCGGCCTGTGTTCGGAACTGCCCGGCCGAAGCGATTCTGTGCGGAACTGTGGAGGAAGTGTCCGCTATCATGCGCAGCAGATATGCAGACGGAAATTATCGGAAGCCCTAAGAGACGGTTAGGAGAGGCGTATGAAAGTCTTAACAATTAACAGATCGCAGTGCAATGGCTGTGGTGCCTGCCAGATGGTCTGTTCCTTGACGAAAAAAAACGGATTGTGCCCCTCTGAGTCCCGCATTCGAGTTCGGCGAGTTGGCGGCACGGACACGCAGTACGTGTGCGTATGCCAACATTGCGCCGAACCGGTATGTGTGTCTGCCTGTATGCGTGGGATTATCGACAAAGACCCGGTTACAGGTGTTGTAACACGCAAACAGGAGGATTGCTTCACCTGCGCAGCTTGCAAAGTGATGTGTCCTCATGGAGCGGTGACATATGACAGCACAATAGACGCCTTTGTTACCTGCGACCTCTGTGGAGGAGACCCCGCTTGTATCAAAGTCTGTCCCACCGGCGCTTTGCGCTATGAAGATCTGAGCGAAGCAAGTTCGGATTTTCGAAATCAGTACGCACAGCGCGTATTGCACGCAAAGGAGGTGGAGGAATGATCCAGCGAGAAATGCGGTATGCTCTGGTGGATCTGGCCAATCAAACATGGGACGTAAAAGATGTATTGGCAGACAAGTTCGGTACATGGGGCTTATTTCTTCAGGAACTACGTTTCTGGTGGCAAATCGACCCCACCATGGTGGTACTCACTACGGGAATCCTTACGGGTACAGGAGCCCCCGGAACCGGTGCAATGACATGGTGCTATCTTGGTAGCGATGGAACCGTATGTACTGCGGCGGCAGAGGGACGACTGGGTGCCTACCTGCGTTATGCGGGCGTGGATGCAATTGTATTTCTGAACAAAAGTGAACATCCTTGCAGTGTGACCGTGGACAATGGGACTTTGGAACTGAAAGACCCGCAAACGGATAAACTGTCCCTTCTCGCAAACCGCAAAAACGAAGATGCCGTTATCGTAACAGTGTCTCCTGAAGTGGTTGCGGAGGACAAGTATTTTGCCATCGCTGGTAAAGATCTGGCGATATGTCTGCTGGACAAAGGCGTGTCAGAAATCCTTGTAGAAACTACCGGCACATTGCCGACAGCGGATCCTGCGGCAATGATCTCCACTTGCACAGAACTCTGGCAAGCTGCGATTAGCGCCGGTCACACGCTGTCTGCCGGACGTCTGCACCCTGCGTATTTCCTCTCGCTGGATCACGTTGCCGATTTCCAAAGTGCTTCTGTCTATGAGAACCCTGTGGCATCTGATGAGGATGCGGTATTTTCGGCTCTGGGCATCATAAAAAGCAGGAATCTGACCCAATGCGATTGGAAGCAGTATACTGCAAAATTGATCACTGCTTTCTCCGGGGAAACTTGCACAGCGGAAGATATAGACATGCTGGCCGCATACCTCTTGCAACTGCGCCAGGAAAAGGTCGGAGGTGATTTGTAAATGGCGGAAAAGGTGGATCTGCTGATTATTGGCAATGGCGTGGCCGGTAACAATGCTGCGTTGACTGCTAAGCGGACCGATCCCAACATGTCTGTTATGATCCTGAGTCGCGAGGCGCATACGGAGTATGCTGCTCCTGCCTTGCCGGACTACCTTTCTGGAGAGCTGACAAAAGAAAAGATCTTAGTCAACACTTTTGAGAGCTATGCCAAAAATGGAATTCAGGTGCGTCTGAACGATGATGTGGTGGAGATCAAGCCGGAGGAAAAAGTGGTTAGAACTGCATCCGGTGCTGAATACATGTACAGCAAATTGATCGTTGCCACAGGCAGCTATCCGATCCAGCTGCGCAGGATGAAGGGAACCAATCTTCCGGGGAACTTCGTTTTGAAAACCATTGACGACGTGGATGCGATGGCGGCTTATCCCGGCAAGCAGGCGGTAGTAGTAGGATCTGGCGCCATCGGATTGGAAGGCGCTTTGGGTCTGAAGGAACGTGGCTACGAAAAAGTCACCATCGTGGAAGCACTGGATTGGATCAATCTAAAGTCCTTTGATCGGGAGACGGCTGACGAAGTTGTGAAGGCTCTGCAAGAAAATGGGGTTGAGGTACTCAGCGGCGAAGCGGTGGAAGCGGTCGAGGGTGACGATTGTGTACGCGCCGTGCGAACGTCAAAGCGCGTGATTCCGTGCGACTTGGTTCTGTGGGGAATTGGTGTACGTCCCAGAGTGGACTTGGCTCAGAAAACAGGGATCGCTCTCGGCGAATTGGGCGGGATCGAAGTGGACGAACATATGCGTACAAACATCCCTGACATTTACGCTTGCGGAGACTGCACGGAATCCACGGATCGGCTCAGCGGTCAGAAAGCGCTGAACCTGTTCTGGGAGCCTGGTGCCAGGGGCGGCATGGTAGCCGGTTCGAACTGTGCCGGGGTAGAGCGGGAATTCAACGGTTCTATCGCGCTTTTCCTGACATACATTGGCGAAACCTCTGTGGTGGCCTTTGGAAAAACGGAGAAAGATCTGGAAGGAACTGATTATCAACTGCTGGAGGATCGGAGTCACAATACATATCGCCGTATCTTGCTCCGGGAAGATAGAATTCAGGGAGTTCAGATGGTCAATACCATGGATGGCGTGAATGAGCTGCTGGATCAGGTGCAGAAAGAGACCGACGTGGACATGGCGTTGCTGGAGCGTGAAGATTCCGGCAAATACGCTGCTATGCAGTTGTCGTTGGCGGCATATTTAAAGCAGTTGAGAGCAAAGAACACCCGCGACGTGTGGAAACGGTGAGAAGGAAGTTTCACCACAAAAAGAAATATCGTTGCTTTCGAGCAATAGCCTCTACGGGGAAACCTATGAGCCTATTGCCGCAGATCAGCTGTGAAGCTGTACTGCCGAGTATGTCTGGAAACGGGCGTGCTTTCCGTGTTTGAGAAGAAAGCGTGTGTTCATCCTAATAAGGTATGAGGCGTGCTTTACTTTTTTGCAAAGCACGCCTCATACCTTATATTGTGGATTGGCAGGAAAAGTGGAGGAGACTATGAAAAACGTCCCGATCATAACATTTGCAGCCTATTCCGGAACAGGAAAAACTACCTATCTTGAGAAGCTAATCCCATGTCTGAAAGCGAAGGGGCTACGGGTTGCGGTGATTAAGCATGACGGTCATGATTTTCAGATGGATACACCGGGTACTGATACCTATCGCATTGCAAATGCCGGCGCAGATGCGGTGGCCATTGTTTCAGACTATCGATTCGCGTTGCTTGAACAGAGAAGCCATACAGCGGATGAGATTGCAGAGCGAATTCCGGATGTGGATCTGATTTTGACAGAAGGGTTTAAGCACGGCCCTTATCCAAAGGTCGCATTATATCGAGCCTCTTCTGGCAAACCTCTGGCGGTAGCTCCAGAGGAATGTATTGCGGTTGTAACAGATACACCAATGAAAATGGATTGCCCGGTGTTCCCATTGAACGCCCCGGAAAACTTGGCGGAATATTTAGTGGAATTATTGGCAAAAAACGAAAAATGAGGGAATAGCAAATGTCAATTTCAATTGAGAGAGCTGTCGGCATTGCACGGAAATATGCTCCGGAATCAATTGTAGAAGAGGCTCTGTTGAGCGAATCACTGGGGCGTGTATTGGCGCAAGACGTATTTGCCCCAATCACACAACCACCTTTTGATCGTTCTCCGCTGGATGGATATGCGGTTTGCGCCGAAGATACCGAAGGAGCATCCCAAGAGGTACCTGTGCAGCTGCAGGTTGTGGATCATCTATGCGCTGGAGAGGTTGCAAATATCCCGTTGCAGCGTGGACAGGCAGTTCGTTTGATGACAGGCGCTATGCTGCCGGAGGGTACCAGCGGCGTGATACGGCAAGAGGATACAGACTTTGGTGAGAAATTTGTGCAAGTTTTCCGAGGAGTGCGTTTTGGTGAAAACTGCTGCCGTAAAGGCGAGGAATATGAGGCGGGGTCATTGCTGTTGCCCGCAGGAACGCGGGTGGATGCTGCATCCATTGCGGTAGCGGCAGGCGCGGGGATTTCTTGCTTGCCTATGTACCAGCGGGCGAAGATAGCCATCATCTCTACCGGGGATGAGATTTGCCAGCCGGGTCAATCCTTGCCCGAGGGAAAAATCTACGATTCAAACCGGGCATACTTGGCCGCTCGTTTGCGGCAATTAGGTGCAGATGTAGTAAATGAACTTTCCGCGGGAGACAGTCTTCCTCAACTGTGCCAGACACTAGAACAGTGCGCCGAATGCAACATCATCCTCACTACGGGCGGTGTTTCTGTAGGAGAAAAAGATCTGTTGGAACTTGCGGTAGTGGCCTGCGGTGTGCAGTTGCTATTTCACGGTATCGCCATCAAACCGGGAATGCCCACGCTAATGGCAAAGTGGAACCACACGCTTATTTTAGGACTCTCTGGAAATCCATTTTCTGCGGCTGTACCCCTGGAATTGCTGCTACGTCCTATTTTAGCGAAGATGACAGGAGACTCGGCGTTGGAGATGGAGCGGCAGCATGGGGTGGCAGCTGATGACTTTACGAAATCCAGCCCTACCAGACGGTTCCTTCGAGCGTGGACAGATGGGCATCAGGTAAAGATACCTGGCGCGCAAGCGAATGGTCAGATGCGCAGTATGGTGGGATGCAACTGCCTGGTGGATGTACCAGCCAAGAGTGGACCGATCCGCAAAGGTGACCCTGTTGATATCTGGATGCTATAACTGGAGGATATAATGGCACTTTCTATAGATAATTGTGCTGCGGCGATACTGGCTGGTGGAGAGTCTCGCCGCATGGGGACTTGCAAGTCATTACTGCCGCTTGGCAGGGAGACGATGATTGCTCGATTGACCCGCCAGTTGATAGATTTTCCAGAATTATGGATATCCACAAATGATCCGGCGGTGGCTCAAGGCTTACCGGGACAGATGGTGCAAGACCATTGGCCCGGTTTAGGACCGCTGGCAGGACTTGGCGCGGTACTGTCTGTTACGGAGAAAGAGTTCGTATTTTGTATCTCCTGTGATTTGGCTTTTTTTTCAAAGGAACTTGCTGAAGCCATGTTAGCGGATTTTTCACCGGGGATGTTAGCAATGGCTTGCGTAGACGCGACAGGGCGTATACACCCCCTATGCGGAATCTATGCCAAAGCCGCTCTGCCGATTGTGGAACATAGGTTGGCAAATAAACAATTACGTATGCTAGATTGCTTGGAGAACCTGCATTTTGAGGCGTATCAGATTGCGCCGCGCTTTCCGGATGTGGTTTTAGAGAATATTAATACGCCGGAAGCCTATGCCCGTGTCTTGGCAATGGAAAAAGGAGGACAATCGTGAAAGATGCATGCGGCCGTATAATTGATTATATGCGGTTGTCTGTAACAGATCTGTGTAACTATCGCTGTCAATATTGTATGCCACCGGGAGGCGTGAAGAAACTGTGCCATGATGATATTCTCTCGATAGAAGAATTGGTGGAGATTTCAGAGGCGGCGGTTCAGTGTGGGGTGAAGAAAATTCGCATCACAGGCGGAGAGCCGTTGGTACGCCGCGGAATTGTGGAATTATGCCGAAAATTGAGAGAGATTCCCGGACTGGAAGAATTGTGCCTGACCACTAACGGAAGCTTACTGTCTCAAATGGCACGTCCTCTGCGAGAAGCTGGTGTGGATCGATTGAATATCAGCTTAGATACCCTGAGGGCAGAGCGTTTTGCAGCTATAACGTGTCTGGGTAATTTGAAGGATGTGCAGGATGGCGTTGATGCTGCAGAGATGGCAGGATTTCGAAAAATGAAGTTCAATACAGTTTTAATTGGCGGATTTAATGACGATGAAATTGAAGAGTTTGTAGAGCTTAGTCGAAATCATCCTTGGGAAATGCGTTTTATCGAACTAATGCCTATGGGTCCTTGTGCAGGATGGGATAAGAGTTGTTTTTTGTCGGCGGAAACCGTGCTGCAACGAGTCCCGGCTTTGCAAAAGGTCGACTTGCAAGGCGTAGCTCGAAGATACCAGCTGCCTCGCGCACAAGGAACAGTGGGATTGATTTCTCCCATAAGCCATGAATTCTGCTTCGATTGCCGTCGTATCCGCGTAACAGCGGACGGTAAATTGAAAGGATGTCTGCATAGCAAAGACGAGTTATCCCTTCGGGGACTGCATGGTTCGGATTTGTTGTGGGCCTTTTGGCAGGGAATTTATCAAAAACCCCAGCGGCATCATTTGGCGGAGCGATCCAGTGATACCCCTCGGAATATGAATCAGATTGGAGGATAAGCCCATATGGATCTGACACATTTCAATGAACAGGGTCACGCCCGTATGGTGGACGTCAGTGAAAAGGCACAGACCTGCCGAGTAGCGCGAGCCACGGTCACCGTCCAAATGGCGGCGGCCACCATGGAACGGATCCGTGCCGGTACCATCGGCAAGGGCGATGTGCTGGCGGTGGCGCAGGTGGCCGGTATTATGGCCGCCAAGAAGAATAGCGACATAATCCCCATGTGCCACCCGCTGCTGCTAACTAAGGTGGATATTACCTTCGCGCTGGAGGAGACAGCCCTCCACATCCGAAGTGAGGTATGCTGCTGTGGCGAGACGGGCGTGGAGATGGAGGCGCTGACCGCCGCTAGCGTAGCGGCACTGACCGTGTACGATATGTGCAAGGCGGTGCAGCGGGATATGTCCATCACCGATATTCGCCTTCTTTATAAAGAGGGCGGAAAGAGCGGCGTATATGAAGCGGAGGAATGAGACCATGGCCTATGTGACCGCTGTAAATATCAGCGAGAAGAAAGGCGTGCGCAAGCACGAGGTACCGTATATCGAGTTGAAGTTGTGCCACGGTATCGTGGGCGATGCCCACGCAGGCGATTGGCACCGGCAGGTGAGCTTGCTGGCAGATGAAAGCGTGGATACCATGCGGAACATCTGCCCCATCCCGCTGGATGCCGGTGTGTTTGCCGAAAATATCAATACCCGCAGCATTGAACTGAAAACTCTGGCCATCGGCACACGGCTGCGGGTAGGTGAGACGGTGCTGGAGGTCACGCAGATCGGCAAGCAGTGCCACAATGACTGTGAGATCAAGCGCACCGCAGGAAAATGCGTCATGCCCACAGAGGGAATCTTTGCCATAGTGATAAAAGAGGGCCGCGTACAGGCCGGTGACGAGATTGAGGTGCTGCCATGAAGCTGATCCCTACACAGGATGCTGTCGGCCACGTGCTGTGCCACGACATGACCCAGATCATCAAGGATACCTACAAGGACGCTCGTTTCCGTAAGGGTCATGTGGTCACGGCGGAGGATATCCCCGTGCTGCTGAGCATGGGAAAGGAGCACCTGTACGTCTGGGAGATGACCCCCGGCATGGTGCATGAGAACGACGCGGCGGAGCGCCTGCTGGCCCTGTGCGGGCAGGAGAACATGACCCGCAGCGCGGTAAAAGAGGGCAAGATCGAGCTGAAGGCCGCCTGTGACGGCGTGTTTCTGGTGGACTCCCGGCGGCTGATCGCGGTAAACGGTCAGGACGAGGTGATGATCGCCACCCGGAAGGGCGGCACCGCCGTCCGCAAGGGCGATAAGCTGGCGGGCATGCGGGTCATCCCGCTTATTATCGAGGAAGAAAAGCTGCAAAGGGCCGAGCATGCCGCAGGCACGGAGCCGCTGCTGGCGCTGCGGCCCTTTGTGCGGAAAACCGCCTGCATCGTCTCCACTGGCAGCGAGGTGAAAAAGGGCCTCATCAAGGACACCTTCACCCCGGTGGTCATCGACAAGCTGAAGGCTTACGGCATCGAGACGCTGGAGACAGTCTACTCCGGCGACGGTGTGGAGAACGTCCGCGACGCGGTGCTGGCCATGCGGGAGAAACAGCCTGACATGATCCTATGTACCGGCGGCATGAGCGTGGATCCGGACGACAACACCCCCGGCGGCATCAAGGCCGCCGGCGCATCCGTTGTGGCCTACGGCGCGCCGGTGCTGCCCGGCGCCATGTTCCTGCTGGGCTATTTTGACGACGGTATGCCCGTCATGGGCCTGCCCGGCTGCGTCATGTACGCCGGCGCCACCGTGTTCGACCTGCTGCTGCCCAAAATCGCGGCGGACGTGCCCGTCACCCGCGCTGACATCGCCGCCCTGGGCGAGGGCGGGCTGTGCCTTGGCTGCGGGGAGTGCCATTACCCCGTCTGCCCCTTCGGCAAATAAGAGTGTCATCGCCCAACGGCCGTATGATTTGGAAAGCCGTTATCTGCGCAAAAGAACTGCGCTGATATAGAAGTACAAATCAAGAAGGGAACACAAAGATGAAAAAATTGATCTCCCTGCTGCTGGCGCTGGCCATGGCACTGAGCCTGATGGCCTGCGGCAGCAAGACCAACGACGATGCCAAGACCGACGATCAGACTCCTGCTGAGACCGTGGAGCTGACGGTATTCGCCGCCGCCTCTCTGACCGAGTCCCTGACCGCCACCGGCGAAAAGTACATGGCCGAGAACGAGAATGTGAAGATCAGCTTCAACTTCGATTCCTCCGGCAAGCTGTACACCCAGATCGTCGAGGGCGCGCCCTGCGACCTGTTTATCTCCGCCGCTCCCAAGCAGATGAACCAGCTGGACGGCACCCTGAAGGACGACGCCGAGAAGAACCCCGACGGCCTTGATATGCTGGTGGCCGGCAGCCGCATCGACCTGCTGGAGAACAAGGTGGTGCTGGCCGTGGCCGAGGGCAGCGACAAGGGCATTGACAGCTTTGATAAGCTGGCCGAGCTGCTGAAGTCCGGTGACGTGAAGCTGGCCATCGGCAACAGCGACGTGCCCGTGGGCCAGTACACCCAGAAGATCTTCGCCTACTATGAGATCGACGAGGCCGCCATTGCCGAGAAGCTGACCTATGGCTCCAACGTGAAGGAAGTCACCACTGCCGTCTCCGAGGGCACCGTGGACTGCGGCATCATCTATGCCTCTGACGCTTACTCTGCCGGTCTGACCGTGGCTGCCGAGGCCACTGCCGACATGTGCGGTCAGGTCATCTACCCCGCCGCTGTGCTGAACACCTCCGCCCAGCAGGAGGCCGCCGCTGCGTTCCTGGCTTACCTCAAGAGCGCTGAGGCTTCCGCCGAGTTCGAGAAGGTGCTGTTCACCCCGCTGTCCAAGTAAAGAACTTTTTCGTTCATACCGGAGCGGGCAGGACGCGGAAGCGTTCTGCCCGTATCCCACTTTTCCGGAGGTATCCTATGGACTGGTATCCCCTCTTAAACTCATTGCGTATTGCCGCCATCTCGGCGGTGGTGGTGTTCTTCGCGGGCATCGCCGCGGCGTACTATATCGCAAAGCTCCCGCGTCTGGTCAAGGGTGTGCTCGATGTGATATTGACGCTGCCCCTTGTCCTGCCGCCTACGGTGGTGGGCTATCTTCTGCTGCGTGTGCTGGGTCCCAAGCGCGTTATCGGCGCGTGGATGCTGGAGACCTTCGGTATCCGGCTGGTGATGACCTGGTGGTCGGCCATCTTCGCCACCGTTGTGGTGGTATTCCCGCTGATGTACCGCACCGCCCGCGGCGCCTTCGAGGCCTTTGACGAGACGCTGGCCTACGCCGGACAGACCCTGGGCCTGTCCAACACCTACATCTTCTGGCACATCCGCATGCCCTATTGCCGTCAGGGCGTGCTGGCCGGCGCGGTGCTGGCCTTCGCCCGGGCGTTGGGCGAGTACGGCGCTACCAGCATGATCGCGGGCTACACCCCCGGCAAGACCGCCACCGTGTCCACCACCGTCTATCAGCTGTGGCAGACCAACAACGATGCCCTGGCCCTGAAATGGGTGCTGGTGAACGTGGCCATCTCCGCCGTGATACTGCTGGTGGTGAACATGCTGGAAAAGAAGAATCTGCTGGCCGCGGCGGGCTGGGGAAGGAGGCAGCGCGCATGAGCCTTGTGGTGGACATCGAAAAGAAGCTGGGCAGCTTCACCCTGCGCTCCCAATTCGAGACCGACAGCGGCACCATGGCCCTGCTGGGGGCCTCCGGCTGCGGCAAGAGCGTGACCCTCAAGTGCATCGCCGGCATCATGACGCCGGATAAGGGCCGCATCGTGCTGGACGGCGAAACGCTGTTCGACAGTGAGCAGCGCATCGACCTGACGCCCCAGCAGCGGCGGATAGGCTATCTCTTTCAGCAGTACGCCCTGTTCCCCAACATGACCGTGTCCCAGAACATCCAGTGTGGTATCCGCACCGGCAGCCGCGCGGAAAAGCAGCGTCAGGCATCGGAGCAGCTGCGCCGCTTCCGTCTGGAGGGCCTGGAGAAGAAATACCCCGCCCAGCTGTCCGGCGGACAGCAGCAGCGGGTGGCCCTGGCCCGTATTCTTGCCTCCGAGCCGCGGGCTATCTTGCTGGACGAGCCGTTTTCGGCCCTGGACAGCTTTTTGAAGTGGAATCTGGAGATGGAACTGACTGAAGTGTTGGATAGCTTTGCTGGCCCGGCGATATGGGTTTCTCACGACCGAGGCGAGGCATTCCGCAACTGCCGCTGGGTATGCGTAATGGATCAGGGAAAAACTCTGCCCGCGCAGGCGATGGACGAGTTGTTTTTCAGTCCTGGCACGGAAGCCGCCGCGCGTCTCACGGGCTGCAAAAACTATGCTAGGGCAATCACCAACGGAAATACTGTGACGCTGCCAGAGTGGGGAATTGCTCTTCGATGCGCTGAAAAGGCAGGCTCGATGGTTCAGTGCGTAGGCATTCGTGCGCACTCCGTCCGGCCAGCTACTTTAGGCGAAGAGAATGCGTTTTCCTGCACAGTGGAGCGGATAATCCAAGATGTGTTCTCCACCATCATTCTCTTACGTCCAGTGGGGGCAACACAGGAGGCACCGCTTCTATGGATGGAAATGGACAAAAACAATGGGCAGAAAATACATAATAGCAGGACGTTGACGGTGGCAGTGGCACCACAGCAGATTATGCTGCTTCATTAAGATGTTTTGAATGAGGAGGTTAACAAAATGTATACAGCGGCTGTTTTGACGGTCAGTGACCGTAGTTTCCGAGGAGAACGACCCGACACAGGTGGCCCTTTGGTGTCTGCGATATTAAAAAACGCAGGCTATGAAGTAAAAGAGACTGCCCTAGTTCCCGATGACCAGACACAGATTGAGGCAACGCTATGCCGTCTGGCGGACGAAAGCAATGTACAGTTGGTAGTGACCACGGGAGGGACTGGTTTTTCCCCGAGAGATGTGACACCAGAGGCAACTCTGGCTGTATGCGAACGTATGACGCCTGGAATTCCGGAGGCTATGCGTTATGTATCCATGCAAGTGACAAATCGCGCCATGCTCTCACGGGCACAGGCGGGGATTCGTGGTAAAACGCTGATTCTAAACTTACCCGGATCTCCTAATGCAGCACAGGAAAATTTAGAAGCAGTGCTTCCTGCGCTGAGTCATGGTTTGGAAATGCTATCTGGGAAGTCTGCCGATTGCGCGAAGCTAATAGGGTGAACGTATTACTCATTGAAATAGCTTGTTGCACATAGCGAAAGTCAATATCAGCCTTTACTGCAATGGCATAAGAGGAGGTGGCACGTTTTTTCGTGCCACCTTCTCTTATAGATTAAGCTTACCTACGATAATCGACAAAAACATACAAAATCCGTCACATATGCGTAGACCATTGTAGAACGAATACATGACACAAATAGCCATAAATCGTGTAAAATCAGTATGGAAGGAGAGAAGAAGCTTACCAAATTCGGCAAGAAGCCCGCCATAACGGCTTGATGGTCAACTTTCAAAATACACACGACAGGAGGAGTACCAATGCCGTTAGTTTATTATGTTTCGGAACTTGAAAAGAACGTGCCTTTGGACGCCGAACGCCTGTTGCGTCTCTTAGGTGTATCCGGAAAGCTGTCGGGATTTTACTTTACGGTATATATGCTGGAGCAGGTACAGGAAAAGCCTGAGTATGTCCTGCTGATCACAAAGCGGCTCTATAAGCAGACAGCACAGCAGTTCCACACAACGAGCGGCTGCGTGGAGCGAAACCTACGCACCCTTGTGCAAGCCTGCTGGAGGCAGCCGGATCACAGCCTGCTTGATCGGATCGCAGGACATCCGCTGTCGCAGCCGCCGACAAATACGCAGTTCATTGATATGCTGGCCGCCTACCTTCGCAATAGCGCTTAAATTGCCTCCCCCTGTTTCTGCGGCGGCGGTGTGTTTTCCTTTCCGCACCGCCGCCGCAGTTTCCTCTTTGTGAGTGTGCATCAGCCATCAAAGACTTGATGGCTGATGCAGGCTGATCAGGAGCCGATGTTGCACATTGAAAAGAGCTGCGATTGCGGCAGGAATAGAGCAGACAGGTACGTTCGTGCCGGTGTGAGCTATAGGACAGCGCCCGCCATGATCTTCCCATGGGGAGGGAGCGAAACAGACGCTATTCCGAAACAGAGCGGCACTCTGTTGGCCACGACCACCGGCACCTTTAATGATACTCCCGCATTGGACGCCCTCAAAGCATCGTGCGGCGCACCCATCAGCATGGGCCGGGGTGAGATTCCCGTGAGGCTGGCAGCCACCAGCCGCCTGTTTTGCTTGAGATTTTTACGGCCGCAAGAGTGTGGGTAAACAAAAGCGCACTTTGGGAAGCGTGTTATTGCTTGCTCATTCTCACGCATATCACCCTGATCCCCACATACCCTATAAAAAGGAGGAGTTGCCTATGACAGAAGTCGATCGTGATATTGCCTTGGTTTTGTTGAAGCGTCTATGGAAGCGGGAGTTGATTTCGGAAGAGACATATGTTTCTGCCTGCAACTCCTGTTTTTTTGACAAAAGACGTTTTACCTCCGATACTGGAGCTATGGAAGAAAAAATAGTGGAGGAGGCCGATACCCATGATGACGGTTCGATGGTTGAGAGAGCAGATGCGGCTGGGCAAGTCGATTTATGACCTACCGCTGCGCGTGACCTTCTATGCCCGCGTTTCTACTGAGAAAGTGGAGCAGCAGGGCAGTTTGGAAAACCAAATTCAATACTACACAGAGTTCATCCAGAAAAATCCCAACTGGACGTACATCCCCGGTTACATAGACGAGGGCATTTCCGGCACAAGTACCTACAAACGGGACAGTTTCCTGCGGATGATCGCAGACGCCCAGCGGGGGATGTTTGACTTTATCATCACGAAGGAGATCTCTCGCTTCTCTCGTAATACGCTGGACAGCATCCAGTACACGCAGGAGCTGCTGGAGAACAATGTGGGCGTTCTATTCCAGAATGACAACATCAATACACTGGACAGCGATAGCGAGTTCCGATTGGTGGTCATGGCAGGTGTAGCACAGGACGAGGTACGCAAGCTCTCTGAGAGACTGAAATTCGGCTTTCGTCAATCTATCAAGAACGGTCGTGTACTGGGCAATAATCGCTTGTGGGGCTATGATAAAAAGGACTGTAAGCTGACCATTATTCCGGAGCAGGCAGAGGCGGTAAAGCAGATATTTGAACTCTATGCCACCGGACAGTATGGACTTCGCAGCTTATCTCAGGAATTGACACGTCGCGGTTACACCAGCTTGCAGGGCAATGCATTTAACACGAGTACCATCGGCCATATCCTGCAAAATCCCAAATATAAGGGCTGGTATTGCGGCAACAAGACCCAATCGTTAGACTACCGCAAGAAAAAGACAGCGTTCCTCGACGAAAGTGAATGGGTATCCTATCCCGACCCGAATATTCCGGCCATCGTGTCGGAAGAAGTATGGGATAAGGCCAATGCCCTTTTTAAGCAGAGGAGCGCTCGTTCGAAAGCCTATGGCGTAGGGTATCAGAGCCGGTATCCCTACAGCGGCAAGATCATCTGTGGAAAGCATGGAACGTCCTTTCACCGGCAATCCTTCAAAACGCAAGAGGGAGAAACGGAGTTTTGGAAATGTAAGATGTACCGTGAACACGGAAAAGCGGGCTGCGACCTGCCTACCATTCGCACCACGGAGCTGGATACTATTTTGGCAGAGCAGTTTCAGAAGCTGGTAAAGCATCAAAGACAGATCATCCGTCTGGTGATGGATTCCGTTACAAATACACAGAAGAAGGAAGACCACTCCAAGGAGATTGCCCGGTTGCAAGCGCAAATACAGCAGCTGGAGGACAAGAAAGAAAAGTTACTGGAGTTGAGTATGGCCGACGCCATTACCATGCAGGAGTTCAAAAAGCGGAATAGCCGCTTCAATGAACAGATCACCTCGCTGCAAACACAAACGATTTCCTTGCAGCAACAGGAGCAGCAAAAGCAAATCGCAGCCACGGACACGGCTGTGCTGGAAAAGGCATTATGGGCAGATCTGAACTGCAAGGAGCCGATCCAATCAGAAGTGGTTGCCACGATCCTCGACCACGCTGTGGTATGTGAGGACAGTGATGACAAACAAATCCATTTAGAACTCTATTTGCGGCTGGGGCAAACGGCTTCAGCCTATTATGAACGAGGCAAATTAGCCTTCAAGAATGCATCTTCAAAAAATACTACACGCAGTCCGAAGAGCAGGAGGATCTGATCTCCATCGGCACGATCGGCCTCATCAAGGCCGTGAACACCTTCAAGCCCGACAAGGGCATCCGTCTGGCAACATACGCCAGCAGGTGTATTGAAAATGAAATCCTGATGTACTTTCGTGCGCGGAAAAAGCTGCAGGGCGAGGTATCCCTCAGCGATACCCTCGAAACAGACAGCGACGGCAGCGACCTGTCCATCGGCGATGTGGTGGGCAAAAGCGACACCATGCTGGATGACCTGCAGGACCGGGATGACCGCATCCTTGTGCGGCGGCTGGTGGCGGAGCGGCTGACAGAGCGTGAGGCGGACATCATCCGCCGCCGCTATGGACTGGACGGCCATATGCCCCAGACTCAGCGGCAGGTGGCCGCCGTGTACCACATCAGCCGGAGCTATGTATCGCGCATTGAGAAAAAGGCGCTGGGAAAGCTGGAGGAGGCCCTGCGGGAATTTCTTTGACGCCTGTATCGAAAAAGGAAGCCCTGCTGCCAAAGCAGCAGGGCTTCCCCAGCCTGTCAAAGAACGCCAGTTCTCGTTATGCGAGAGCTGGCGTTTTAGTCGTATCAAAGAAGAAATAGGGCAGAAAAACAAAGAAATCAGAGCGGCTCCACTTCCAGAGGGCCAGTTTTTTGAGATTCATAGCAGCATATTTAAGCCTCACCCATGCCGAGACACGGGCCAGACCTCGGTGGTGTGTATAGCGCATGGCATGTTTTTCTTTTGCATCCGCAAAAACACGCTCAATGGTTTGTTTTCTCATGGCATAGATTTCTTTGCCGCGTTCCGTTTTCCGCAGCTGTTCAACTAAGTCGAGAAATTCCTGCCAGATATGGGTTGTGAGCATCCGCTGTCCGTTTTCATTTGCACCACAAACGCTTCTGCAGGGACAATCTTTGCAGACCTGGGTGGCACTGCGGTAAGTTCGTTTTCCATCTTTGCTGGTAGTCGTATGTCTCAGTTCATGTCCTCCGGGGCAGACAAAGCTGTCATTTACCACATTGTAGGTGAAATCCCAAGGCTTGAACGTATCCTTCTTTCCTTTGTATCGGGTATAGGGCAGAATTGGGATCCTGCTGTCCTCAATTACTTTTTTGGCAATCCACGGGGTCTTGTAGCCGGCATCCATCGTTACAAATTTGACTTCTGGAAATCTGTCTGTGACCTTGTCATATACTGCGTCCCATGCCACGCTGTCACTTACATTTCCTGCGGTGACTTCAACACCCAACACAAAGCCGTGCTTGTCGCAGGCTGTATGTGCTTCGTAGGCAAATTGCCGTTCGTGTTCTCCTTTTACGAACATTCCGCAGTCCGGGTCTGTGGTGGAAACAGTCTTTTCTGCGGTTTCCTGTGAGCCTCCAACCCCCTGATTTTCGTCGTCATCGTCTTCTATGGGCTTCTTGCCCAGCTTTTCTCTTTCCGCGTTGACCTCTCTGCGCAGTTGCCCGGAGTAGACCCTTGCTGCCCTCGCAACCTGTTCCTTCTGGAACTTTTTCTTGTTGGCGCTGGCTTTGATGTGGGTGCCGTCAATGAAAATTGCGCTGGTGTCCAGCATTCTGTTGTTCAGTGCTTTGTTGAGAATATGCTCAAATATCTCACTGGTCAGCTCATCCGGGAAGCGCTGGCAGAAAGCATAGCTCACTGTCGCAAAGTGCGGAATATGATCCAGCAGCCCATACCCAAGAAACCACCGATATGCTACATTCACCTGAATTTCCCGGTAGGTCTGCCGCAGAGACGGTTTTCCGAACAAATGCTGAATGAGTACCATTTTTATGAGCACAACCGGATCTGTGCCGGGACGGCCGTTGTCATGGCAGTAATACGGGTCTATCCGTTCATACAGCCACTCATAATCCATGACCTTTTCTATTTTCCGCAGCAGATGGTCCTTCGGTACCAGCGCTTCCAAATCTACGATGATTGGCTCATGCCGTGCGTCTTTTCTCCAGCCTTCCATGTAAACACCCCCGTTTCTTCTATTATAGCAGAAACAGGGGCGTTTGCGTAGTTTTTTGACAGGCTGAGGAAGCCCTGCTGCCAAAGCAGCAGGGCTTCCCTATAATTATTACGAACCGCCCAGATAGTTTTGCGTGGTATCCAGCAGCTCCTCTTCCGGATCGTCCACCGTATCGTCGACATTGCTGTCAGGTGTCACCACGGGAGCCTGCATGACATAGGTCGCCTGCGGATGGTGCAGCACCACACCGGCATAGTCGTACTGGATCAGCTGGCGGGCGTAGGAGTACTTGGCGTCCACCAGCGCGGTAACGGTATCCACATAATCGTCCGCCACCGTGATGCCGGGATTGGGGGTAAAGGTACGGGTCTTGGCATCGTAGGTGCCTGCGGCGGTGATCCAGCTGTTGCCCCGGTTGGTGGGCAGGATCACCAGCGGCATGCAGGTGGATGCCTGAGAGGCGTTATAGTTCTCGGCAAACACGTCCCGTCCCGACAGCAGGCGGGAGTCGTAGGTCAGGCCGAACAGGTTGCTGAGGGTGGGAACGATATCAATGGAGGAGCAGGGCGTATCGACGGTGACCGGCTGCTCCATGCTGCCGCTCCAAAGAATCAGGGTGTTGCGGTAGCGGGAGATGTCCAGCTCGCTGTCCTGCAGGCCGCTGAGCTCCTGATAGTAGTCCCCGCTGTCGGTGACCAGCGCATAGGGATAATGGTCGGCAGTCAGGCAGATGACGGTATCATCGGCGATACCGGCGGTCTCCAGCTGCTCCAGCAGGTATTGAAGGGCGTATTCCAGCTCCAGATTGGCGGCGATATAGCCCTGCACCGGCTGGGAAGCGTTGGGATAGGCGGCCACGGCAGCCTCGCGGTTCTTGGCGGACATGGCGTTGCCCCAGCCCCAGTTGGCATGGCCGCTGACGGTCATATAGTAGGCGTGGAAGGGCTTGCCGTTTTGCACATAGTCCTCGATATAGGCCGGAGCCGTCAGCTCCATCATCTCCAGATCGGAGTAGGGCCAGCCGGGGCCGGTGATGTTCAGGCCGTTGCCCTGTCCGTAGTAGTCATAGCCCAGATTGGGGTGGGTCAGGTGACGGTTATAATAGGTGTAGGCGTTGTTGTGATAGGCCACAGTGGTATAGCCCAGCGCCCGGAACTGGTTGCCCAGCGCAAAGGGCATATAGTCCTTGTGGCTGACATAGAAGCTGAGGTTATTGTTGATCCATGTGGGGATCACGCCAGTCATGGCGGCAAACTCGCCGCCGGTGGTGGACTGGCCCCAGCCGGGCTGGTAGTAGTTATTGAACACAAAGCCCTCATGGGTCAGCTTATACAGGGTGGGCGTCAGCTCCTTGCTGATGACGTAGGGCGAGAACGCCTCGGCGGTGATCTGGATCAGATTCTTCCCCTTGAACATACCGGTGTATTCGTTCTTCTGGCTGGCGGTAAGGCTGCTGAAGTACTTGTGCATGTTGGCCAGTGTCTGGCCGCCTACCAGCTGAGACTCCGCCTCGAAATCCAGATCCATCTTGTTGTAGTCATAGGCCATCGGTTCCGGCGAGGGTTCCGGCTCCGGATCCACCACCTCGATCACCGGTGCGTCAGGCAGGCCGAACAGCGCATACTGGATCTCCAGCCGCACGGAAGCGGACAGGCCGAAATTGGGCACAGCGCGATCCGTGATGAAATTGTAGGTGTAATCGGCCTTGTACTCGCCGGTATAGCACAGGGCGGAGCCGGCGGCCTGAAACACGATGAAGCCCGCCAGCGCCAGCAGCCGCGTTCTGCCGCGCAGTTGTCTGCCCGGCAGCAGATGGCGGCGAAATACGATCAGCGCCGCCAGCGGCACAAAGGCCAGCAGGATAAAGGGCAGACGGCTCACAATGATCTCCAGCATGGTGGTGAAGAAATTGCCCACCACATTGCCGGTCATCTGCATGACGAAGCCAAGGCCCCAATAGGTCTTGAAATAGCTCTTGCAGCAGTATTCGATGCATGTCAGCACCGTCCAGCCCACGCACAGGACATAGGTGACGATGTGAGCGGCCTTCCGGGGCAGCAGATCCACCAGTGCCGACAGCAGCAGGCCCATAGCGGCGGAAAACAGCAGGATATACACCAGCGGCATCCCCAGAAACTCCGCGCTGCGGTCAAATATATGCATCAGCAGCTCATGATAGATGATCGCCAGCGGAAGGAAAAACAGCGGCCACAGGCTCCGCTTCGGGGCATTCTGCGGCGTCTGCTCCAGATGTGTGTGATTCTCGTGCTCCATAGGGTCTCCTTATCGTCCCGAAGGACGCGATCAAATTGGAAAATCTTGTCGAACGGACAGTCTTAATATAGTAGCACGCTTTATCCGGATTTGCAACGGTGACGGCCCGTATCTCACGAAAAATTTACAATTTGATATTTGCTGATTTTGGCGTCGGATATCAGTCGTCCCAGCCGTTAAACTTGCCCACGTTGCCAAAGGTAATCGCGCCCTTGCCGTATTTACCCCGGATGGCATCCATGGCCTGCTCCAGCTTCTCCTGCTTCTCGCTCCGCTTGGGCGTTTCCCCGCCCAGCAGGTCCAGCTGCTCAAAGCTGTCGGCATTCTCGGTGAGATACAGCGCCGTGATGGTCAAGGCGCGGATGGGGTCGGGGGCGTGCCACGACTGCTGGGCCAGCGCCAGCGCCGCGCGGTAGATATCCTTCTGCAGATGGGTGGGGCTGTCCAGCCGCATCTGCCGGCTGAACTGGCGGAACTGGGCGTTCCGGATGGTCAGCGCCACGCCTCCGCAGTACATGCCATAGCGGCGCAGGCGGCCCGCCACGCTGTCGGACAGCACCGCAAGGCCGGAGCGCACCTCCTCCCACCGGGTAAGGTTCCGGGGAAAGGTGGTGCCGTTGCCCACGGATTTCACCGGCTCGGTCTCGTGCTGGGGACGGACAGGGCTGTTCTCCAGACCGTTGGCGTAGTCGTGGAGCTGTGCGCCGTGCTTGCCCAATAGTGTCTCCAGATTCTGCCGGGGAAATTCCGCCAGCTGGCCGATGGTCTCCACACCGTACTGGTGCAGCAGCTTTCGGGTGGAGCCGCCCACGCCCAGCAGGTCTCCCACCGGCAGCGGCCACACGATATCCTTCCAGTTGTCCCGGCTGATGACGGTGGTGGCGTCGGGCTTTTTATAGTCGCTGCCCAGCTTGGCAAAGATCTTATTGAAGCTGACGCCCACCGAAATAGTCAGACCCAGCTCCTGCCGCAGCCGGTCCCGCAGCTGGTCGGCAATGGCCTTGCCGTCGCCGCCGAACAGGTGCATGCTGCCGGTGATGTCCAGCCAGCTCTCGTCGATGCCGAAGGGCTCCACCAGATCGGTATACTGGCCGTAAATGGCGTTGATCTTCCGGCTGTACTCCTTATACAGGCTGTGGTGGGGCGGCAGGGTGATAAGATGAGGTGCCTTCTGTCTGGCCTGCCAGATGGTCTCCGCCGTTTTGACGCCCAGCTGCTTGGCGGCCTCGTTCTTGGCCAGCACGATGCCGTGGCGGGACTCCGGATCGCCGCACACCGCCACCGGCACGTCCCGCAGCGCCGGATAGCTCAATAGCTCCACCGACGCGAAAAAGCAGTTCAGGTCGCAGTGCAGGATCACTCTGTCCTTCATGCCACTCCTCCTCTCGCTCATTTGTTCGAGGATAGTATACCACGTTTTTCGGAATTTGAAAAGAGAAAAAGCTTACTTGACAGCTATGATATAATAGGAATGATTGAAATTTTTGAGAAATAAGAGGAAAAACGCTATGGAGATCACCCAAGGGGTGGATTTTGAGAGCTTCGGCCTGTCCGAAGCCACGCTGCGGGCTATCCGCAACAAGGGATATACCATATCCACGCCGGTGCAGGCCGGCTGCATCCCGCCCATGATGGCGGGCAGGGACGTCATCGCCAAGGCCCCTACCGGCACCGGCAAGACCATGGCCTTCGGCATCCCCATTATTGAAAAGATCGACCCGGAAAGTGAAGAGGTGCAGGCGGTCATCATGGCCCCCACCCGTGAGCTGGCCATGCAGATCACCGACGAGATGCGGGACATCGCCGTGTATCACGAGGGTGTACGGCTGGTGTGCCTGTACGGTGGCCAGCCCATCGGCAAGCAGATCAACGCCCTGAAGCGCAAGCCCCAGATCGTGGTGGCCACGCCGGGCCGTCTCAGCGACCATATGAAGCGCCGCACCGTGGTGCTGAAGGCCGTTAAGACCGTGGTGCTGGACGAGGCGGACCGTATGCTGGACATGGGCTTCATCCACGATGTGACCCGTATTCTGGACAAGATCCCCAGCCGCGAGAATCTGGGCATGTTCTCCGCCACCATTTCCCGTGAGGTCATGGACATCTCATGGGTCTATCAGCGGGATCCGGAGGAGATCACCGTGCAGGCCACCAAAGAGAACAAGCCCGACATCCTGCAATACCGCATCGAGGTGCCCTCCGACGGCAAGGTGGACGCCATCGCCAGAATTCTGGAGCACGAGGGCTATGACCGGGTGATCTGCTTCTGCAACACCAAGGGCAACACCGAGCGGCTCACCAAGTTCCTGCAAATGCGGGGCGTGGACGCCAAGTGCATCCATGGCGACATTCCCCAGAGCAAGCGTGAGGCTGTCATGCAGCAGTTTCGCGACGGCAAGCTGCGGGTGTTTGTGGCCACCGATGTGGCCAGCCGCGGCATCGACGTGGACGACGTGGACGCCGTGTTCAACTACGACGTGCCGGAGGAAAACGAGTATTACATCCACCGCATCGGCCGGACAGGCCGTGCCAAGCGCCACGGTGTGGCCTACACGCTGCTGAGCGATTTCCCCAGCCGTATGCGGCTGGACGACATCGTCCGCAACACCCGCAGCCAGATCGTGGCGGCGAAGCTGGCGGAGGACGGCAGCGTGGTGGCGGAGTGAAATTGCCGCACTTCCCCGCACCCCTGAAAGGAGCATTCCATGAAACGAACCAAACGACTATTATCGCTGGTGCTGGCGCTGGCCGTGGTGCTGACTACGGCAGGCTGCGGCACGGTGGAGCCGGACAGAATGACCGTCCGCGCCGCGCTGGTGGACGCGCCCATCACGCTGGACCCCGCCCGCGCCTTTACGGAAACGGAAAAAACCGTGGCCGCCAACCTGTACGAAAACCTGATGAAGCAGACGCTGACCGGTATTGCCGCCGGTCAGGCCGCCAGCTATGAGTATACCGACAACATGGACGGAACGGAGACCTACTCCTTCACCCTCCGCAACGATATCTACTGGTCGGACGGCAAGAAGGTCACGGCTCATGACTTCGTGTACGCATGGCAGCGTCTGGTGGATCCGGAGACCAAGTCTCCCCACGCCTCCATTCTGAACATGGTGGCCGGTTATGCCGATGCTGTGGCGGGCGATCCTGCCGCGCTGCAGGTCCGGGCAGCCGACGACCGCACCTTTGTGGTGACCATCAGCGGCCACTGCTCCTACTTCCTGTCGGTGGTGTGTACGGCGGTATGCACCATGCCGGTGCGGGCGGATGTGGCCGGTACGGCGGACGCGGCGGACGACAGCGCAGATGTCCAGAGCGCGGATGCTGCGGAGCCAGAGCCGCTGCCGGACTGGTCCATGGACGCGGCTACCCTGCTGACCAACGGCCCCTACGCCGTCAGCCGTATGACCGATGAGGGCGTGTCGCTGACGCAGACGGACAAGTATTATGACGCCAAACGGCTGGGCCCGGACGAGATCGACTTCGTCTACGCCGCCGATACGGAAGCGGCCATGGCGCTGTATGACAGCGGCGACGTGGACTTCGTGCTGGACGCCGGCGAGGCCGAGGGCGCGGTGGAGGCTTCTGCCGCCGCCGTCAGCACCGTGCTCATCAACCAGATGGCCACCAGTCTCAGCGACTCCATGCGAACCGCCATGTCCATGGTCATTGACCGCGGCGCGCTGGCGGAGCTGGCCGGCGAATCCGGCGAGGTGTACCGCGCGGCGGACGGTCTGATCCCCTACGGCATCGTCACCTCCGAGGGCAAATCCTTCCGCGAGGTCAACGGCGCGGTGATCGACAACGACGCCGAGCAGTACGACGCCCGCTGTCAGGCGGCGGCGGAGCTGCTGAGCCGCGCCGGGTATACGCCCACGATGCTGGAGCGCATGAGTCCGGTAACGCTGCTGTACGAAAGCACCGGCAGCAATGCCAAGATCGCGCAGGCGCTGCAATCCGTCTGGCAGGATAAGCTGGGCATCCGCATCTCCGTCCGGGGCGTTTCGCCGGAGGAGATGATGACCACCCTGCGAAACGGCGAGTTCTCGCTGGCGCTGACGAATGTCAGCGGTGACCGCAACACGGCGCTGAGCTATCTGAACCGCTTCAGCAGCAGCCAGCAGGAAAATTACGGCCAGTTCTATTCCAACGCCTACGATATCCTGATCCGCACGGCGGCCAACTCCAGCAGCGACGAGGCCCGCGACGCCTATCTGGCAGACGCGGAGAAGATGCTGCTGGACAGCGGCTATGTGATCCCCCTGTATAACGAGACCTATACATGGCTCCTGCGGGACACGCTGACCGGCATCCAGACCGACGGCATGGGCGTTTACTACTTCCAGCATGTGGTAAAGGCCGCTTCCTGAATCCCATAATGAAGATAAAGAAAGTCTCAGGCAACCGCCTGAGACTTTCTTTATCTTATTCTTCAAACAGATACACCCTTGTCTCATAGGGCCTTGTGCGGAAGGGCCGGGCCGGATCGTCCACCGGGTAATTCTGCAGCACCAGCTGGCCCTGTGCAAGATCGTACCCTTTAGGCGGCGTCACTGTCAGGGGCCGCTCGGCGAAGGAGCAGATCACCAACAGCCGCTGCCCCTTCATTTCCCGGGTATACATGTAAAGACTTCCCGCCAGCGGGCAGCAGTCGCGGTACTTCCCTCCCCGCACCACCGGCAGACGCTTGCGCAGGGCGATGGCCTTACGGTAGAAATTCAGCAGCGAATCGGGATCGTCCTCCTGTGCCGCCACATTGACGGCGTGATAGTTGGTGTTCACATAGAACCACGGCTTTCCGTCGGTAAAGCCCGCGTTGGCGGTATCGTCCCACTGCATGGGGGTGCGGGCGCTGTCACGGCTGCCCAGCCACAGCCACCGCAGCCGCACCTTCTCCGGCAGATTGGGCATGAAATTGCGGCTCTGGACATCCTCATACATATCCGTATGGACGGGCCGCCAGTTGGTCATGCCGATCTCCTGCCCCTGATAGACAAAGGGCGTGCCCTGCTGGAAGAGATACGCCGCCGCCAGCGCCTTGCCGCTCTCGGTGCGGTACTCCTCGCTGCCGTAGCGGGAGATGACGCGGGGGTGGTCGTGATTTTCCAGATACAGCATGTTCCACGCCTTGCCCCGCAGCTTCCGCTGCCACAGATCCCACACCCGCTTCAGCCGCCGCAGAGAGAAGGCCGTGTGGGCGTAGTCGGTATACAGGCAGTCGGCGCACATGCTCTGGAACTGGATCATCATGTCCATCTGGCCCCGCTTCTCGTCGATGTATTTCAGGGCCTGACGGGGGCTGACCATGGGGGCCTCCGCCAGCGTCACGCAGTTATAGTGATCCAGCACGTCCCGCTTGAACTCCTCCAAATACTCGTGGACACGCGGGCCGTGGTTATAGTGGCGGATGCCCCGGGCGGCAGGCATCAGCCGGTCGTCCGGCAGGCCGTCCTTCTTGGAGATAAAGGTGATGACGTCCTCACGGAAGCCGTCCACACCCAGATCCAGCCAAAACCGCAGGATATCCTTTACCTCCTGCCGCACCAGCGGGTTATCCATGTTCAGATCCGGCTGCTTCACGGCGAACAGGTGCAGGTAGTACTCCTGCCGCAGCTCGTCCCACTGCCACGCCTTCCCCTCGAACACGCTGTCCCAGTTGTTGGGCAGGTCGCCGCTGGGCTTCTCCTTCCGCCAGATGTAGTAATCGGTGTAGGGCGCGATGCGGCGGCGGGACTTCTGGAACCACTCGTGCTCGTCGCTGGTGTGGTTCACCACCAGATCCATAATGACCTTCATGCCCCGCTGATGGGCGCCCTCCAGCACCTTTTTGAACCATTCCATGCCGCCGAACTCCGGCGCGATGTCCCGGTAATCGGAGATATCGTACCCGCAGTCCGCCCCCGGTGAGGGATACAGCGGCGAGAACCAGATGCCGTCCATGCCCAGACTTTTGATATAGTCCAGCTTTTCGTACACGCCCTGTAAGTCGCCCATGCCGTCGCCGTCGCCGTCCTTGAAGCTGCGCGGCCAGATCTGATAGAACACCATGTCCTTATACCAGCGGTCACGTCCCATATGCTGCACCCCTTTTCGTATTTTTCTCCATTATAGCGCAAGAGCGGCGGCCTTGCAAGGCCGCCGCTCTTGCAGCGTGTGATTTACTGAATGCCCCTGACGGTATAGCCCGCCCCGGTAACGGCGGCGCGGATGGCCTCGTCGGTCACGTCGCCCTCTACCACGGCGGTGCCGGAAGTCAGATCAACGGTGGCCTTCACGCCGGGCAGGGCGGTCAAAGCCTTTTCCACATGGGCCACACAGTGGGCGCACATCATGCCTTCGATGGTCACGGTCTTTTTCATAGTCGGTTCCTCCTCATTGGATTCGGTATTATGTTCCGCCGCGGACGGCGCGGCATGGGATACAGCTTTCAGCCGGGGCTTCCACAGCCGCAGGCGCAGGGCGTTGGACACCACACACACACTGCTGAGGGACATGCAGGCGGCGGCGATCATGGGGTTCAGCAGCAGGCCCAGCGCCGGGTACAGCACGCCCGCCGCCACGGGGATGCCCACGCTATTATAGAAGAAGGCCCAGAACAGGTTCTGACGGATGTTCCGCAGCACGGCGCGGCTCAGCTCAGCGGCGGAGGCCACGTCGGCAAGGCTGCTCTTCATCAGCACAATATCCGCCGACTCGATGGCGATATCGGTGCCCGCGCCGATGGCAAGGCCCACGTCCGCCTGCACCAGCGCCGGGGCGTCGTTGATGCCGTCGCCCACCATAGCCACCAGCTGGCCCTCCTTCTGGAGCTTCTCCACACAGGCGGCCTTATCCTGCGGCAGCACCTGCGAGATCACCTGATCCACTCCCACCTGACGGGCGATGGCGTTGGCGGTCTGGGCGTTGTCGCCGGTCAGCAGCACCACACGGCAGCCGCTCTGCTTCAAGGCGGCGATGGCGGCGGCGCTGTCGGGCTTCACCGTGTCGGCCACGGCAATCACGCCCAGTGCACGGCCCGCCTCGGCAAAGTACAGCACCGTCTTGCCGTCCTCCGCCCACGCGGCAGCCTGCTGCGCAAAGGCGGCGATATCCACGCCCTTGCTTTCCATATACGGTGCGTTTCCGGCAAAAATAGTCTTATCGTGCAGCTTCGCCTGCACACCGCCGCCGGGAACGGCGGTGAAATCCGTCACATCGCACAGGGGGATGCGCCGCTCCTGCGCCGCCTCGGTGACGGCGCGGCTGAGGGGGTGCTCGCTGGGCTGCTCCACGCTGGCCGCCACGCAGAGAAGCTCCTCCTCGGTGACACCCTCCGCGGCAAAGCAGTCGGTGAGCCGGGGCTTGCCCTCGGTGACGGTGCCGGTCTTATCCAGCACTACCGTATTCACACGGCCCATCAGCTCCAGCGACTGAGCGGATTTAATGAGGATACCGTTCTCCGCCGCCTTACCGGTACCCACCATGATGGCCACGGGAGTGGCAAGGCCCAGCGCGCAGGGGCAGGAGATCACCAGCACGGCGATGCCCACTGACAGGCAGAACTGCACGCTCTGCCCGCCCACGAAGGCCCACAGCAGCGCCGCCACCAGCGCGATGGACATGACCACCGGCACGAACACGCCGCTGATCTTGTCGGCCAGACGGGAGATGGGGGCCTTACTGGAGGATGCCTCCTCCATCAGCTTCACGATCTGGGACAGAGTGGTGTCGTCGCCCACGCGGGTGGCCTCCAGCTCCAGATAGCCGCTCTGGTTCACGGTGGCGGAGGTAACGGTGTCGCCCACGGTCTTTTCCACCGGCAGGCTCTCGCCGGTGATGGCGGACTCGTCCACCGAGCCGCTGCCGGACACCACCACGCCATCCACGGGGATCTTGCCGCCCTGACGCACCACCACGATGTCGCCCTTACGGATGTCCTCCGCCGCCACCGTGACCTCCACGCCGTTGCGCTTGACAACGGCGCTGTCGGGAGCCAGCGCCAGCAGCGCGGAGATGGCGTCGGTCGTCTTGCCCTTGCTGCGCTCCTCCAGATATTTGCCCACGGTGACCAGCGCACAGATCATGCCCGCCGACTCGAAATACAGCTCCGGCATGCCGGACACCTGTCCGGCGGCAAGGCGCACCATCTCAATGAGACTATACAGCAGTCCCGCGCTGGCACCCAGCGCCACCAACGTGTCCATGTTGGGACTGCGGCGGAACAGCTGGGAGAAGCCCACCGTAAAATAGCTGCGGTTCAGGATCAGGATGGGTACGCAGAACACCATCTGTGATATGGCGTGGGTCAGGTGGCTGGCCGTGAGAAAGCCGGGCAGCGGCAGGCCCATCATGTGGCCCATACTGATATAAAACAGCGGCACAAGGCACACGATGGACCACACCAGACGGCGGCGCATCTTCACCAGCGCCTCGTCCTGCTCCTTGCGCACATCCTGCTTCACGTCGGCCGCCCGCTTCGCGCCGTAGCCGCCGCTCTCCACGGCGGAGATGATCTGCTCCGCCGTCACCTTCTCCGGATCATAGTCCACCAGCATGGTGCCCAGCATCAGGTTCACCACCGCGCTGTTGACGCCGGGGAGCTGCCCCGCCGCCTTTTCCACATGGGCCGAGCATGCCGCGCAGGTCATGCCCGTTACCACAAATTTCTCCTGCATAACGCCGCCTCCTTATTTCATCAGCTTTTGCAGCGTGGTCACCAGCTCGTCGATGACCGCGTCATCCCCCTGACGGATGCCGTCCGCCACGCAGGTGCGGATATGGGTGGCCAGCAGCTCCTTGCTGAAGCTGTTCAGCGCCGCACTGACGGCAGACACCTGAATCAGGATATCGGGACAGTAGGCGTCCTTTTGCAGCATGTCCTTCAGGCCCCGCACCTGTCCCTCGATCCGGTTCAGGCGGTTCGTCAGGCGCTTCTGCTCCTCGTCGGAGCGGTGCTTGGTTTTCTGGCAATGGCAGCAGTCCATATCGTATACCTCCCAGGGGTATTATTGGATGGTGGCATTATATACCCCCCAAGGGTATTTGTCAACGTTTTTCTTTGGGCTTGCACAAAAGGGCCATCAAGAGGCCGAATACCACCGCCGCGGCGATGCCGCCGGCCGTGGCGGTCAGGCCGCCGGTGATAACGCCCAGCAGGCCCTGCTCCCCTACCGCCTTTGCCACGCCCTTGGCCAGCGAGTAGCCGAAGCCGGTCAGCGGCACGGTGGCGCCTGCCCCGGCCCAATCCACCAGCGGCTGATACAGACCCACCGCCTGCAAGACAACGCCCGCCACCACATAGCCCGTCAGAATACGGGCCGGGGTCAGCTTGGTCAGGTCGATGAGCACCTGTCCGATCAGGCACAGCAAGCCTCCGCAGAGGAAACACCATACATAGTCCATTTCGTCCTCCTTATCGCTCCGCCGACAGCACCACCGCGTGGCACACCGCCGGCATGGTCTCCTTCTGAAATACCGTGGTGGGACTTTGCAGCGCACCGGTGGGTGCAAAGATCATCCGCTTCCACCGGCGACTCTTCAAGCCCGGCAGCAGATAGGCACACAGCACCGAGGCGCTGCATCCCGCGCCGGAGCCGCCGGCGTGCATGTCCTGCTTCTGCCGGTCAAACAGCAGCAGCCCGCAGTCGGTATAGCGGCTGTCCATGTCAAAGCCGTCCCGGGCCATCAAATCCTTCACCACACTGTGGCCGACAGCGCCCAGATCGCCGGTAACGATCAGGTCATAATCCTGCGGCGTGGTGTGGGTGTCCCGGAACAGGGCCTCCAGCGTGTCGATGGCCGCCGGAGCCATGGCTCCGCCCATGTTGCACTCGTCATTGACACCCATGTCCACCACCCGGCCCATGGTGGCATGGGTGAGATACGGCCCGTCGCCGGTGCGGCCCAGCACGCAGCAGCCGGAGGCGGTGGCCGTCCACTGGGCGGTGGGGCACCGCTGGGAGCCGTAGGGCAGCGGCATGCGGTACTGCCGCTCCGCCGTGCAGTAGTGGGAGGAGGTCGTTACCGCCGCCACGTTGGCTGCGCCGCCCTGCAGCAGCATGGCCGCCAGAGAAAGCCCCTCCCCCATGGTGGCGCAGGCGGCATACAGGCCGCCCACGCTGAAGGGCTGGTTCCGCAGGGCAAAATTACTGGCGGCGCACTGGTTCAGCAGATCACCCGCCAGCACCAGATCCAGATCCCCCGCCTGCATGCCGCCCCGCTCCAGCGCATGACCCATGGCCCGCTGCTGGAAGATGGACTCCGCCTTTTCCCAGCTGGCCTGGCCGCAGAAGGAATCCGTCTCGATCTCGTCAAAATAGCTGCCCAGCGGGCCCTGTCCCTCCAGCTTGCCGCCGATGCTGCCCCATGACAGCACGCTGACGCCGCCGGAAAACGCCACAGTCCGCCCGGTCCGATGCATTTCCATTCGCTTCACCTCGCATTTTTCCGGTAGTATGTGGAGACGGAAGGAAAATATGTGTTTGCTTGTTTCGCGCCGTTGCTGTGGCGGCGCGATGTGGGCATCACACCCTGTGAAAAGCTCCGATGGACTTGCGTAGGGTAGGGTGACCACACCCCGCGCGTACAACGATTTGGTGTCTACCGTTGATGACGTGAGCGGCAGCGGCGCAAGAAGTAAGTCAATGCGTCACACGCAATGAAACCGACCGCGTCCTGTGAACGCGTGGTACAAAGCGCCAAATTAAAAAACACGGTATAGCGTGGGCGGATTCTTAAACCGCAGGTTTAAGCGGCCCTTTTGGACACTTTTGGGGCCGCGGCCAAAAGTGTCTCGCCCCGGAGGGCGAAATTTTTCCCGCACCGGAGCGCGAAACTCCCCCTAACACAAAACAGAAAATAACAAATTCTTGCCATCTTCCCCTGTATGTGCTATTCTGTATACTGATATTTTATTGGTATGCAGGAGGCGGGGCCATGATGTCACTGAGGGACAAGCGGCTTTTTCTGCTGGATATGGACGGTACCCTCTATCTGGACGAGCAGCTTTTCGATAAGGTGCCGGAGTTTCTCTCTCTCATCCGCCAGCAGGGCGGGCGTTACCTGTTTCTGACCAACAACTCCTCACGGGGCGTGGACGGCTATATCGCTAAAATGCGCCGTCTGGGCATTGAGACCGCGCCGGAGGATTACATGACCTCTGCCGACGCGGCGGAATACACGCTGCTGACGGAGTTTCCGGGGCAGAAGTGCTACGTCTCCGGTACGGCGTCGCTGAAAGCGCAGCTCCGGCAGGCGGGCATTGACGTGACAGACACCCTGTCCGACGATATCACGGTGCTCCTCAGCGGATTTGACACGGAGCTGACCTTCCAGAAGCTGGAGGACAGCTGCATATTGCTGAACCGGGGCGTCACATGGCTGGCCACCAATCCCGACTGGGTATGCCCCACATGGTACGGCTCGGTACCGGACTGCGGCAGCGTGTGCCAGATGCTGGAACGGGCCACGGGGAAAACGCCCCGCTTTCTGGGCAAGCCCCAGCCGGAGATGGTACGTCTGGCGCTGGCGCGGACCGGCTTCGGGCCGCAGCAGGCAGTGGTCATCGGCGACCGGCTGTATACGGACGTGGCCTGCGGCGTCAACGCCGGGATCGACAGCATTTTCGTCCTCAGCGGCGAGGGTGTCATGGGTGACATCGTGAAATACCGGGTCAACCCCACATGGATCTATGACAATATTGCAAAGCTCTATCACGACTTGAAGGAGAATTGAATATGAAGCTGAACTACAAACGCACGATTCTGGTAGGCTTTGCCTTTTTCCTGATCTGTGCCTTCTGGCAGGCCTATGACAACACCATCCCCCTGATCCTGACCAACAAGTTCGGCATGAGCCAGACATGGTCCGGCGTCATCATGGCGGCGGACAACGTGCTGGCGCTGTTCATGCTGCCGCTGTTCGGCGCGATCTCCGACAAATGCACCCACCGCAGCGGGCGGCGCACGCCCTTCATTGTACTGGGCACACTGATTGCCGCCGTGGCGCTGATCTGCCTGAGCTTCATTGACAACACCCAATTGAAGCATCTGGGCGACGCCGCCAACATCGACGATCCCGCCGCTCTGAGCGCCATCTACGAAAGTCAGGCGGACGAGCAGCTCATCACCCCTCACGGCGACAGGTTCGTGCTGCGTGAGCAGTTCACGGAGGAGGAATTTACCGCCATCCGCAGCCAGCTGGTCAGTGAGGACGGCACCGCCGTCACCAACCCCAACTACACCAATTACGTGACCCCCGCCCGTCAGGCCTATGCATGGCAGGTGACGGCGGAGCACCCCGGCACGCTGGTGTTCTTCATTCTGGTGCTGCTGGTGATCCTCGTGGCCATGGCCACGTTCCGCTCGCCCGCCGTGGCGCTGATGCCGGACGTGACCATGAAGCCCCTGCGCTCCAAGGCCAACGCCGTCATCAATCTGATGGGCAGCGCCGGCGGTATTCTGGTGCTGGCGCTGGGCATGGTGTTCGCCACCTCCGCCGTGCGCAACTCTCTCATGAGCTACACCGGCTATTTCGGCGTCATTGCCGCCATTATGCTGGCCGCGCTGGTGATCTTCATGCTGACCGTCCGCGAGGTGGAGTGGGCGCAGGAGATGCAGCGTGACAGCGTGACCTACGGCGTGGAAGAGGCCGCCGGGGACGGCGCGCCGCAGGAGGAGCGGAAGCTGTCCGCCGACGAGGTGAAGTCCCTCATTTTCATTCTGCTGAGTATCGTGCTGTGGTTCTTCGGCTATAATGCCGTCACCAGCAAATATTCTGTCTATGCCAGCAACATCCTGCACAAGGACTACAACCTGACCCTTATTATCGCGCAGGCGGCGGCCATCATCGCCTATCTGCCGGTGGGCCTGATCTCCAGCAAGATCGGCCGCAAGCGTGCCATTCAGGCTGGCGTGGTCATGCTGACGGTGGCCTTCGGCGTGGCGGGCTTCCTCCATGCGGAGAGCCCCACCCTGCTGATGAACGCCATGTTCGCGCTGGCCGGTATCGCCTGGGCCACCGTCAACGTGAACTCCTTCCCCATGGTGGTGGAGCTGTCCAGCGGCGGCAATGTGGGCAAGTACACCGGCTTTTACTACACGGCCTCCATGGCGGCGCAGGTGGCAACGCCTATGCTGTCCGGCCTTTTGATGGATAAGTGGGGCATGCGGGTGCTGTTCCCCTATGCCACCGTATTTGTGGCGCTGGCCTTCGTCACCATGCTGTTCGTCCACCACGGCGACAGCAAGCCTGACGCGGTGATGGGGCTGGAAGCTTTGGAAAATTTGGAGAACGACTGATATGAAACTGTTTTGGATACTTCTGGGAATCGTAATCCTTATTCTGTTGCTGTATATTCTCTGTCTGCGGTGCAACCGCCGCCGGGACTGGAAGAAATTTCAGGGCTGGCGCTATGCCCACCGGGGCTTTCACGACAAGCCCCGTATCCCCGAAAACTCCATTCCCGCCTTCAAGCGTGCCGTCCAGTGCGGCTTCGGCGCGGAGCTGGACGTGCATCTGATGAAGGACGGCCATCTGGCGGTGATCCACGATGCCTCCCTGCTGCGGACGGCGGGCGTGGACGTGGAGATCGAGGATCTGACGGCGGAGGACCTGCAGCAGTACAAGCTGGAGGGCACCGAGTACCACATCCCTCTGCTGGAGGAGGTGCTGCCCATCTTCGCGGGAAAGGCGCCGCTGATCGTAGAGCTGAAGGCAGAGCGGGGCAACGCCGACGCGCTGGCCGCCGCTGCCTGCAAGCTGCTGGACAAGCACCACAGCGTCACCTACTGCATGGAGTCCTTTGACCCCCGGTGCCTTATGTGGCTGTGGCAGAACCGGCCCGACGTGGTGCGGGGCCAGCTCAGTGAAAACTTTACTCGCCACGGTGACGGCAAGAATCTGCCCGGCGTGGTGCGCTGGGTGCTGAGCAACCTGCTGCTGAACTGCCGCACCCGGCCCGACTTCATCGCCTACCGGTTTGAGGACAGAAAGAGCCTGTCCCTGAAGCTGTGCCGCGGCCTGTACGGCGCAAAGGAGTTCAGCTGGACCATCCGCAGCAAGGCGGACATGGACGCCGCCGAGGAGGCGGGCGCTCTGGTCATCTTTGAGCAATTCGACCCAAGGGGGATGGAAAAATGAGAGTCATCACCGGTTCTGCCCGGGGCAGAATTTTGAAGGAATTACAGGGCATGGAGACCCGCCCCACCACCGGCAAGGTGAAGGAGAGCATCTTCTCCATCATCCAGTTTGATATCGAGGGCCGCCGCATCCTTGACCTGTTCGCGGGAACGGGCCAGCTGGGCATCGAGGCCCTGAGCCGCGGCGCAAAGCAGTGCGTGTTCATCGACCAGCGCAATGACGCCGTGAAGCTGATCCGGGAGAATCTGGAGGTCTGCGGTCTCAGCGACCGGGCGATAGTCCGCAGCGGCGACGCCATGTCCTACCTCAAGAGCGGTGAAAAGTTTGACATCATCTTCCTCGATCCTCCCTATGCCTCCGGCCTGTTGGTGAAGGCGCTGGAGGATATCGCGGCATTTGACATTTGCCGTGAACATGGTATAATTGTGGCGGAAAGTGCCGCAGAAACCGAGCTGCCGGCGCTGGCGCCGCCCTATTCGCTGTATCGTCAGTACCGGTATGGCAAGATCAAGCTGAGCGTCTATCACCGCAGCGGAAACGAGGACACCCTATGAAGATCGCCATTTATCCCGGCAGCTTTGACCCCATCACGCTGGGGCATCTGGATATTCTCAGCCGGGCCGCCCAGTGCTTTGATAAGGTATATATGTGTGTAATGGTCAACTGCGAGAAGAAGCAGCCCATGTTCACGCAGGAAAAGCGGCTGGAGCTGATCCAGAAGTCTATCGCCCACATCCCCAACGCGGAGGTGGAGCTGTTCTCCGGTCTGCTGGCGGACTACGCGCGGCTGAAGGGCTCCCACATCATCGTAAAAGGCGTGCGCAACATGACGGATTATGACGCGGAGCTGCAAATGGCCCGCATCAATCAGGGCATCGACCCGGAGCTGGAGACGCTGCTGCTGCCCGCACGGGCGGAGTTTGAGCATTTCAGCTCCACCATGGCCCGGGAGATGATCCGCTATGGCCAGCCGCTTGAAAAGTATGTACCCGCTCCCGTGGCGGAGGAATTGATGAAAGGATGTGACCACTGACATGGAAGAGAAAGACGTACAGCGCTTGATCGACATGCTCTACAACATGATCGACGAGGCCAAGAGCGTTGCCTTCAGCGCCGAGAAGTGCGCCATCAACCGGGACGAGGCGCTGGATATTCTGGACGAAATGCGCGCCAAGCTGCCGCTGGAGCTGAAAAAGGCCAAGGAGCTGATCGCCGCCCGCAACGACTATGTGGCCGGCGCCAAGAAGGAAGTGGAGAAGATGATGCGGCAGGCCGAGCTGGATGCCAAGACCATCGTCTCCGAGAGCGAGGTCATTCAGCAGGCCCGCCAGAAGAGTGCCGACATCATCCGCCGCGCCGAGGAACGCAGCCGCGAGCTGTACCGCGTGGCCAATACCTACACCGAGGATGCGCTGCGCCGTACCGAGGAGGCCATCCAGTCCGCGCTGGCCGAGGTGCAGACCTCCCGCACCCAGTTCCGCGCCGCTTCTCAGGAGCAGATGCAGGCGGCACAGGATCATTTGAAGCAGCAGGAAGCCGCCCAGAACCCCGCGGAAAAGTAACCGGCGCTCCCGTTGTGGAAAACCACGGGGATTTTACTTAAAATTTCTGCGTTTTGCACAAATTCATTTTATATTGTGGTCATGCAAAGTCGAGACACAACATGTTGTGTCTCGACTTTTTTTGCGCTTTTTGAACTGAAACATGCGTTTTACTTATGCCGCTTATTTAGGAAAATGCTGGAAAAATCATTGACAAACGCCTGCTGCTGCAAGAAAATTTCTCCTTGCAATCCAATGACGAAGCCTGTATACTGAAAGCACAGTGGTGAATTGTGGGGGAAGTATCCACCTTTGTGGTGGAAAATCCCACGATTCTCCTTTTCCAACTATGGGAGGTGAGGAACATGACAGGTCAATATGCGCATACCATCGACGCCAAAGGCCGT
>USMI01000003.1 GCA_900555735.1 uncultured Eubacteriales bacterium
CGTCCGAGACCAGACCGGCGATGGCCCGTGCCGCCGCCAGCTTCATGCCCTCCGTCACGCGGCTGGCCCGCACGTCCAGCGCGCCCCGGAACAGGCCGGGGAAGCAGGACACGTTGTTCACCTGATTGGGATAATCGCTGCGCCCGCTGGCCACCACCAGCGCGCCGCCCTCGCGGGCCTCCTCCGGGGTGATCTCCGGCGTGGGATTGGCGCAGGCGAAAATGATGGCTTTGTCCGCCATGGTGCGCACCATCTCCGCCGTGACCAGACGGGGCGCGGAGAAGCCCAGAAATACGTCGGCTCCGGCCAGCGCGTCCGCCAGCTTTCCGGCCATGCGGCGGGGGTTGGTGTGTTCGCATACCGCCGCCATGTAGGGATTCATGCCCTCCGTCACGCCGGGGCAGAGGATGCCCTGCTTGTCGCACAGGGTGATGTCGGTGTATCCGGCGCTCAGCAGCAGGCGGCACACGGAGAGCCCCGCCGCGCCCGCGCCGTTGATGACGATGCGGGCGGACTTGTCCTTTCCGGCCACCTTCAGGGCGTTGGTCAGGCCCGCCAGCACGATCACCGCCGTGCCGTGCTGGTCGTCGTGGAACACAGGAATGTCCACCGCCGCCTGCAAGCGCTGCTCAATGTCAAAGCACCGGGGCGCGGAGATATCCTCCAGATTGATGCCGCCGAAGCTGCCTGCCAGCAGGGCGATGGTGCGCACGATCTCGTCGGGGTCTTTGGTGCGCAGGCACAGCGGGATGGCGTCCACGCCGCCGAAGGCCTTGAACAGCACACATTTGCCCTCCATCACCGGCATACCGGCCTCCGGGCCGATGTCGCCCAGACCAAGCACGGCAGTGCCGTCTGTGACCACCGCCACGGTGTTCCAGCGGCGGGTCAGCTCATAGCTCTTGTTGACGTCCTTCTGAATTTCCAGACAGGGCTGCGCCACACCGGGGGTGTAGGCCAGCGACAGAGCGTCGCGGCTGTCCACCGCCGCACGGGGCGTGATCTCCAGCTTGCCCCGCAGGGCATAGTGGAGCTTTAAGGATTCTTCCGCGTAATTCATCATAAACACCTGCTTTTCGCATTTTGACTGTATTATACGCCCTTTTGCTGGCATCAGCAAGAGAAATCGCTTCCGGACAGCCCGAAGCCGCGGCGCAGAGATGCCGCGGCTTCGGACGAAAGGAAATGAAAGAAGATAGCAGATTCAGGGCCGTTAACCGGCCAGCGTGGCGGCCATGACCGCCTTGATGGTGTGCATGCGGTTTTCCGCCTCGTCAAAGACGATGGACTGGGGGCTTTCAAACACCTCGTCGGTGACCTCCATAGCGTCGCGGCCGAAGGCCTCGCCCATCTCCTTGCCGATGGTGGTCTTGTGGTCATGGAAGGCGGGCAGGCAGTGCATGAACACGGCCTTTTCACCGGCCTGTGCCATCAGCTGCGCGTTCACCTGATAGGGAGCCAGATCATTGATACGCTCCTGCCAGACCTCCATCGGCTCGCCCATGGAGACCCAGACATCGGTATAGATCACGTCGGCGTTCTGGACAGCCTTGGCAGGATCGGTGATAAAGGCCAGCGTTGCGCCGGTCTCCATGGCAATGGCCTGACACTGGGCGATCAGCTCCTTGTCGGGGAAGTACTTCTCCGGCGCGCAGGCCACGAAGTGCATGCCCATCTTGGCGCAGCCCACCATCAGGGAGTTGCCCATGTTGTAGCGGGCGTCGCCCATGTACACCAGCTTCTTGCCCTTCAATCCGCCGCAGTGCTCCTGAATGGTCAGGAAGTCCGCCAGAATCTGTGTGGGATGGAACTCGTTGGTCAGGCCGTTCCATACGGGAACGTCGGAATACTGGGCCAGCTCCTCCACGATGCTCTGGCCGAAGCCCCGGTACTCGATGCCGTCAAACATGCGGCTGAGAACACGGGCGGTGTCGGCGATGCTCTCCTTCTTGCCCATCTGGGAACCGGTGGGGCCAAGATAGGTGACGCCCATGCCCAGATCGTGGCCCGCCACCTCAAAGGCGCAGCGGGTGCGGGTGCTGTCCTTTTCAAACAGCAGGGCGATGTTCTTGCCCTGACACAGGGCGTGGGGGATGCCGGCCTTTTTCTTGGCCTTCAGGTCAGCTGCCAGCTCCAGCAGATAGCTGATCTCCTCAGGGGTGAGATCCAGCAGCTTCAGGAAATCCTTGTTTTTCAGACTGGTCATGGGAGTGCTCCTTCCAAAATAATTAAGATAGGGCGTCAATGCCGGTCGCCCTTGTGCAGCCGCTTTTCCAGTACCGCCAGCAGCCGGGTCAGCGCCACCACGATGATCAGGTACGTCAGCGCCACCACCATCAGGGGGTTGAATGCGTCGAAGGTGTTGTTGCGGATCAGGTTGCCGGCTCTGGTCAGATCCTGCACGGCCACATAACCGGCCACGGCGGTCTCCTTCAAAAGGGCGATCATCTCGTTGCCGATGGCGGGCAGGATGTTCTTCATGGCCTGCGGCAGGATCACGTGGATGGTGGTCTGGATCCGGGACAGGCCCAGAGAACGGCCCGCCTCCATCTGGCCCGCGTCCACCGCGCCGATGCCGCTGCGCATCAGCTCGGCCATATACGCGCCGGAGTTGATGCCGAAGGTGACGATGCCCACGGTGATACCTCCGCTGACGCCGCTGGCTGACTTCATGATGACGAAGTAGAAGATCAGCAGCAGCACCACCACGGGGATGCCTCGGATGACGGTGGTGTAGATGTCGCACAGCACGCACAGGGGCCTCATGGCGCGGCTTCCCTCGCCGCAGTATTTGATGATGGCCACCAGCGCACCGATAACGATGCCGATGCACAGGGCGCCCAGTGTGATGATGGCGGTGTTGCGCAGGCCGTCCACCAGCATCATATAGCGGTCATCCTCCAGAAATGTGGAGGCCAGCTGAGCGCCCCAGTCGGTGAAGAATTGGCCGATGGCGGTAAACCAATTGGAAAAAATATTCATAGCGGTGGCTCCTTAGGTATCATATCATGCCGCCCGGAGCGGCGTGGGACAATTTGCGGGGAATTGGGGGTATTTAACAGGCAAATGAAGAGTGAAGAGAGAAAAGTGAAAAGTGAAGAGTTTCGGTATGCCGCTGAAGCGGCATGATCGGAACATGTTTTGCTTCTCTCTGTGCTATCGGTGGCCCTTCCGTAGGGGCGGACGACGAGCGCTGTGAAGCACAGCGGAACGAGTGCCCTTGGGGTATCCGCCCGCCCGTATCACGATGGCGGTTCTTGTGCCCACCCGTAGGGGCGACCCTTGCGGTCGCCTGCATATCGTTTCGGGCGACCGCAAGGGTCGCCCCTACGAAGTTCTATCGTTGCTACCATCCTACATCGCGCGAGCGGGGTGACCACACCCCGCCGCACGGTACAGAAATTTTTTACATTCAGGGTGCGATGTACGTCACGCCATACTGCTGGAAGAGCTTCTCGACGGTGCCGTCAGCCAGCAGGGCGTCCAGCGCTTCGTTGAAGGGGGCGACCAGCTCGCTGCCCTTCTGGAAGGCAAAGGCGTAGGGCTCAGAGGTCATGGCCTCGTCCAGCACGGTCAGGCCCAGCTCCGGCGCCATGGCCAGCGCCACCTCGTTATCCACCACCCATGCGTCCACCTTGCCGGCGGTCAGAGCTGCTGCGGCGTCGTTGTTGGCGGTGAAGGCCAGCACCTCATAGCCGTTGCCCATGCAGTACTCCTCGGCGGTGGTGCCGGTCTGGACGGACACCTTCTTGCCCTCAAGGTCGGCCTTGCCGGTGATGCCGCTGTCGGCAGTTACCACGATGGCCTGAGCGGCCATGAAGTACACGCTGGAGAAGTCCACGTTCTCCTTTCTCTTGTCGGTAACGGTGATGCCGGACATGCCCACATCGAACTTACCGGCCTGCACGCCGGGGATGACGGAGTCAAAATCCATCTGCTGGATGTCCAGCTCCATGCCCATCTTCTCGGCGATCTTATTCAGAATATCCACCTCGATACCCACCACTTCGCCGCCTTCCAGCGACTCAAAGGGAGGGAAGTCGGGGCTGGTGGCCACCACCAGCTTGGTCTTGGCGGCGTCGGAGGCGTCGTCACCGGAGGGAGTGCTGTTATCGGAATTGCTGCCGCCGCAGCCGGCCAGCAGGCCCAGCGCCATTACCAGCGCCAGAGCAAAAGCGGTCAACTTGGTAAACTTTTTCATCGTTATTCTCCTTTTTCATCAGTCTTTTGTTGGGAAAGGTATGTCTTTATGGCGGCGATCTGTGCCTCCACGGAGGCGGGGCCGCCCAATGAGGTACGTCGGGCCACGCAGTTTTCCAGCGCGATGGCCTCATATACGTCCTCGTCAAATACGTCGCTGTACTGTTTCAGCGTTTCCAGCGGCAGGGCCTCCAGCACTGTGTCGTGATGGATGCACCATGCCACCAGCTCGCCGGAGATCTTATAGGCGGTGCGGAAGGGGAGACCCTTCTTGGTCATGTAGTCCGCCAGATCGGTGGCGTTGATAAAGCCCTTCTGTGCCGCCTTGTACATGGTGTCGGTACAGGGCCTCATGGTGGCGATCATGGGGGTGAACACCTGCAAACACATCTTCACGGTGTCCACCGCGTCAAATACGGCCTCCTTGTCCTCCTGCATGTCCTTGTTATAGGCCAGCGGCAGACCCTTCAGCGTAGTCAGCAGGGCCATCAGGTCGCCGTAGACACGGCCCGTCTTGCCCCGGCACAGCTCCGCCATGTCTGGGTTCTTCTTCTGGGGCATGATGGACGAGCCGGTGGTGAAGCCGTCGTCCAGCTCCACGAAGTGGAACTCCCAACTGCTCCACAGGATCAGCTCCTCGGAGAAGCGGCTCAGGTGCATCATCAGCAGCGAACAGGCGGAGAGAAACTCCACGCAGAAGTCACGGTCGGACACGCCGTCCAGACTGTTCAACGCCACCTGAGAGAAGCCCAACTGCTGCGCCTCATATACCCGGTCGATGGGGAAGGTGGTGCCTGCCAGCGCACAGCACCCGATGGGGGACACGTCCATGCGCTTGGCCGCGTCGTCCAGGCGGCCGATATCACGCTGGAGCATCATGGCGTAGGCCATGAGATGGTGGCCGAAGGTGATGGGCTGCGCCCGCTGCAGATGGGTGTAGCCGGGCATGATGGCGGTCTTGTATTGCTCCGCCTTGTCGGTGACGGCCTCTAGCAGCTCCAGCACCAGCGTGCGGATGGATGCGATCTCCTGTCGGAGGTACAGCCGCAGATCCAGCGCCACCTGATCGTTTCGTGAGCGGGCGGTGTGGAGCTTTTTGCCCACATCGCCCAACCTCTCCGTCAGTACCTGCTCCACGAACATGTGAATGTCCTCGGCAGATGGATCAAATGTCAGCTTCCCCTCGTCCAGATCGGCCATGATACCGGCCAGACCGAAGATCAGCGTCTGGGCCTCCTCCTCGGTGAGGATGCCGCAGTGGGCCAGCATGGCGGCGTGGGCCATGGAGCCGGTGATATCCTGCCGGTACATGCGGCAGTCGAAGTGCAGGGACGAGTTGAAGTCGTCCGCGATCTGCGCCGTTTCCTTTTCGGCCCGTCCGGCCCAGAGCTTTGCCATGGTGGTTCTCCTTTCGGTGGAAGTTTTTCATAATGAGGGCGGTTTAGCGCCCTCATTATGAAGGAAATGTAATTTCTTACAGCTTGCCCTGATCCTTCAGCGCCTGCATCTTGGTGGTCAGGCCCCACAGGTTGATGAAGCCGGTGGCCTGAGACTGGTCATAGTCGCTCTCGCCGAAGGTCACCAGATTCTCGGAGTACAGGGAGCAGGGAGAGGTCATACCGGCGGGGATGATGTTGCCCTTATAGAGCTTCAGCTTCACGGAGCCGGTCACGTCCTTGTTGGCCTCGTTGGCGAAAGCAGTCAGCGCCTCCTGCAGGGGAGAGTACCATTTGCCGTTGTACAGCAGGTCGGCGTAGTCCACAGACAGCTTCTGCTTGGCGTGCAGCACTTCTTTGTCCATGGTCAGCATCTCCAGCTGGGCGTGGGCGAAGTACAGGATGGTGCCGCCGGGGGTCTCATAGATACCGTGATCCTTCATGCCGATGAGACGGTTCTCCACGATGTCGATGATGCCGATGCCGTTCTTGCCGCCCAGCTCGTTCAGCTTCTCAATGATCTTGCTGGCCTTCATCTTCTCACCGTCCACGGCCACAGGAGCGCCGGCCTCGAAGTCGATGGTCACATAGGTAGGCTCGTCAGGGGCTTGGAATGGGGATACGCCCATCTCCAGAAAACCGGGCTTGTCCAGATCCGGCTCGTTGGCGGGATCCTCAAGGTCGAGACCCTCATGGCTCAGATGCCACAGGTTCTTATCCTTGGAATAGTTGGTCTCGCGGGAGATCTTCAAGGGCACGTTGTGGGCCTCGGCGTAATCGATCTCCTCCTCACGGGACTTGATGTCCCACTCACGCCACGGGGCGATGATCTTCATATCGGGAGCGAAGCGCTTGATGGCCAGCTCGAAACGGACCTGATCGTTGCCCTTGCCGGTAGCGCCGTGGGCGATGGCGTCGGCGCCCTCGGCCTTGGCGATCTCCGCCAGCTTCTTGCCGATGACGGGACGGGCAAAGGCGGTGCCCAGCAGATAGGTCTCATACTTGGCGTCCATTTTCAGGCAGGGGATGATGACGTCGTCCACCATCTCGTCCACCAGATCGGCCACGATCAGCTTGCTGGCGCCGGTCTTGATGGCCTTCTCCTCCAGACCCTCCAGCTCGTCGGCCTGACCCACGTTGCCGGCCACGGCGATGATCTCGGGGTTATTGTAGTTTTCCTTCAGCCAAGGGATGATGATGGAGGTATCCAGTCCGCCGGAGTAGGCCAGTACGATCTTCTTGATATCTGTATGTTTCATGGTGTGTTCCTCCTTGAATGTTTATGTAATTTATGCGCATGATTATACACTTCACCCATAAAATGTCAAGAGGATATTCATTATTAATTTGATGTTTATGCATATAGACAATGGAAATTCAGCATACTGGCTAATAATTATGCAAAACGATAGAGGATTATGCATACGAATGGCGCGTAAATGAATAAAGCCTTGAAGAGTATAAAAAATCAGCCCCTCAGGACTGATTTTTTGGTATGCTTTCAATTGTGCGCTGCTACTTCCGCCGCGCCGTCATGAACCGGAATACGGTGGATACCAGCAGAATACCCACGGCCAAAGACCCGGCGATGCCCGCTGTCTCCAATCCCTTGCGCAGGGCTTCGAGCATCTCACCCTGCAGGCCGAGGCTCATGGTGTAGTACACGCCCGCACCGGGCAGCAGCGGGAAAATGGCAATGACCAGATACGGCGTCACCGGGCAGCGGCGCACGCGGGCCATCACCTCGGAATACAGCGCCGCAAAGATGGTGGCGTACAGGTTCACGGTGTATACGTCCAGCCCCAGCTCCTCGCACAGCAGATAGATCATCCAGGTGGCCGTGCCGCCGATGATGCACAGCACCATCCACTTGCCGTGGATATTGAACAGAATGGAGAAGCCGTAGCACCCTACAAACACCGCCAGAGCCTGTGCCCACGCGGGCCACACCAGCGAGGTGGACTCCACCACCGAAGCGATGCCGTAGACCGGAGCGGTGACACGCCATGCCGCCGCCGTACCCAGCGCAATGGCAAAGGCCGACAGAAACACCTGCACGATGCGCATAACGCCGGAGTTGGTGTCGCCGTAGATGATGTCCCGCATGGAGTTGGTGATCAGCAGGCCCGGCACAAGGATCATCAACGCGCCGATGATGGCCTCGTCGGGGTTGTCCAGCCAGCCGAAGCCCGCCGCCAGATAGGCGGGCAGCGCCATCAGGAACGAGGCGATGATGGTGCTGAAGAAGGGGTTGGCCTCCAGCCGGTCCATAAAGCGGTTGACGCACCCGATGATCAGGCCCATCATACCGGCCCACAGGCAGTCCCGCAGCGAGCCGCCGAAGATCAGGCAGAAACCTGCGCCGCCCAGAAAGCTGCCCAGCAGCGATGCGCTGAGCCGGTATACGCGGCATCGGGCCACCGTCTCTTTTAACCAGAGGACAGCGGTCTCCACCTCTGGCTTTTCCAGACAGATGCGGCGGCTGAGGGCGTTCAGCTGCTCCAGCGCCTCCAGATCGTTGCCATGAAAGCCGATACGCTTGAGGATGGTGAGAGGCTTGCCGTTGGCCGCCTCAAAGCTGATGGTCAAGCTGTTGGGGATGGCGAACACCTCGCACTCCAGCCCGTAGGCGTGGAGCACCCGGCGGATGGTGTCCTCCACACGGAAGGTCTCCGCCCCTGCCATAGCCAGCCGGTAGCCGATCTGGGCGGCAAAATCGGCCAGCAGATAATAGTCCATCAAAAGAGTCACCTCTTATATACAAAAAATCGACCCACACAGTATAGCAAGCACAGACGAAAAGTCAACCCCGATTATTAGGGACGTGAAAAAAACAGGATAAGCGCACCGAGCATTTTCGTGTGCGCTTATCCTGCCTGCTTTATTCCGAGAAGGTATAGCGGTCGATATAGCCGCTTTCGTTGCCTGTGGTGATGACCACGTTGCCGTCAGCGGTTTTGCTGATATCGCGAATGGGAAAGCGCTTGTGCTGCTCCACATAGGCCTCCGGGCTTTCCACCTCTGCTTCGATGATCGTACGGTTGGCGTACTTGCTGCCGCCGCAGGGCGTCATGGACTCAATGATAATTTCATATTCCGGCATGTTATGTGTCTCCTTCTGTCCGGTGGTATCCACCGGACAGAAGAGAGTATATCACAATCCGTCTGGTTTGTCACGTCAATCCTCGCGTCTGGGCGGGAGAATGAAAGAAGAGGGGTCTGCGTAGCCAAGGGAGCGGGGCTGCTGAGCTTCGCTGCGAAGATATTCATTGGTGGCCTGAATAGCGCCGCGCGTTGCCGACGCCACATCCCGGCCGGCAATAGCGGCGCAGGCGCCTACATCGCGGGCCAGTTTCATCATCTCGAGGTCTTTTTCGTGGCGGCGCTGCACGATCATATTGAAGGTTTCGCTGAGCTTTTCGACCTTCGCATTGATCTCGACAAAAACATTAAAAAAGCAGAAATAGCCGAAGTTGCTGGCAAGAGCGTTTCTCAGCCGCTCGGTGATCTCGGTATTCAGAGACTGCGGCGCGAACGACAGCTTGGTGCTGAGAGAGAGCGAATCCATACTGTTCAGGCAGCCGACTACTGCCGAGCGCAGGAACGACTCGATATCACAGGCTACGTTTGCGTGGATCTGCCCGGAGGCTACGGCGAAGGCGAGAGCGTCGGTATTTGAGACTGTGTAATTCAATCCCACTGAAATATCAGCAGAGATCGGTGCGCTGGAGCCATCGTTCAGAGTGATGAGGAAGTTAGGGCTGCGAGTCTGAACATTCAGTGAGAATGAGTCAGTACTTATTGCGATGATCGTATTTTTAAAGCCGATCAGACGAGAGGCGATGACGCCTCGTCCGGCGGGCAGGTTGTCCACTACGTCACCGGAACGGATGGGCCCGTGCAGCTCACCGCAGCTGTCGCAGAGATAGGCGACAATAGACAGAGGCTTGTCCGAGTCGATCCGCAGCGGTGCGTAGCTGGCGACCACTTCTTGTGTGGAGACAGGCTGGTTTTCGTTGCATGAGAGTTTAATCGTACGCTCCTGTCCTCCAAAAATCGTGTCAATGATTGCACCCATTTTAATATGATCTCCTTTCATTTGTTGTTGTTTGATATGGTTACTTTTCCAGCGTTACGTTGCCAATGCAAGCCTGAAAGCTGCTTCCCCACCAGTTGGAGTTCGCATTATAGAGCTCTATACGAACAAGCTTAACCCCGACCAACGAAACACTAATTTCATACGGAAGCGTTGTCTTATCCGTAGTGTTTTGGTAGAGAAGCTCATTCGATTCTCCATCGTACACATAGATATATCCGGTTCCGTCATAGCCCGAATCTTCAGCCCGTGCGAAAGCGACTGCTCTGAGTTCGCTGTATTCTCCTCCGACATAGTAGGTAAGTGACTGCTCGCCGAAATCCTCGTAAGACATACAGGAGCGAAAACCGCTCTTGTAGGTGTTGCCGCAGTTGTCAGTAAGAGCGTACTCATAGTTTATCGAACCACTGGAAGAGAACGGTGTCAGCGTAGTCACATCCACAGATGTAATTTCCATCTCCGGCTCAAAGGTAGTGGGGTCTGGATAGGTCTCTTCCTGCTGAGCAGAAGCATCATCGTTATCTTCAAACTGACTGAGGGCCCGCTTTGTTGACAGATCGTTAATAAGAACTATTAGTACCAAGACTACGGCTACGATCACTCCGACCTTAGGCCGCCGGCGCGTGTAGTTGGGACGGTGGATCGGCGATTGGACGGGAGTAGAGACCGGCGCGGAGGTATAGGGACTTTGGGGAGCGACAGGTGCGCTGACCGGAGAGACGGGAGAGGAGCAGGCGGAAGATGCGCCAGCCGTTTGCGGGAAAATGGATGAAGCCGTCCCACATACGGGACACACATTCAGCTCACTGGAATATCTCGTTCCACACCGTTGACAGGTTTTTGTCATATTCTCATACATATTGATTCCTCCTCTGTTTTTCATAAGCCCGATCACTTTATGTGTGTTTTGTAGTGTACCTATATGGTAATACCGCCTGATAAACATTATAGAGGGGGGAACATTTCACACCAGAATGAAGAAGCAAGAGGTATCAGACATCGTCTGATACCTCTTGCTTTTTCATAACTTTGTCTTCCGACAGCCTCTGGCTGCGGCGGTATTCCAGCGGTGTGCAGGCGTAGGCCAGGCGGAAGGCGGCGGAGAATTTGCTCTGGTTGAGATATCTCACCCGTGCCGCCACGTCGATAACGGAAAGCTTTGTCTGCGCCAGCAGCTTTGCCGCCAGCAGCATCCGCTGTCCAGTCATATACTGGGCGATGCTCTGGCCGTACACGCCGTGGAAGTAGTTCTTCACGCTGCTTTCGCTGACGGAGAAGCGCTCCGCGAACTCCCGCACCGTGTGGGGTTGGGACAGATCGCCGGTAATGATGGCCTCGATCTGCTTGGCGATGGCCACCTGCGAGCGGGTGTAATAGACCGGCTGCCGGGGCTGGGACTGATCGTGCAGCAGCGCCAGCAGGTCGATGACGCCGGTTTTCAGCTGCACCGTACCCATGGCGGATTCCGCACCGGCATTGTCCAACAGCCGTCCGGAAAGCGTGTCCGGCAGGGGGAGTCTGGCGATATACGTTTCGCCGTCGGGGCAGTATTTCTCCCGCAGGGCCGCCAGCTCCACGCCGAAGCCATCCCGCAGCACCGGCAGGCCATGGCGCACCGTCTCCGGGTCGATAAACAGCTCGATACCCTCGTACACCCGACCGGGATAGACGTACTCATTCAGGGCGAATTTCTCCGTCAGGGAGATGTGTCCGGCGGTAAGAAAGACGCTCTTGTTATCGTTCAGCATCAGCTCGCACCGGCCGCGGGTGCAGTAGTTGACGATCAGCGGACCCTTGGCTTCCGGCGCGGAGCTCTCCGGTGCCGGAGCGGGCCAGGAGGGTGCGTTGACAGAGATCAGCGCCAGCGTCACCCCGGCGAACAGGGGAATGAACCGCATGCGGCCGCTGCCTTCGCTGCCGGACAGCAGAAGCTCTGTGTAGTCCTCTCCCTCCCGGACGGTAACGCCGGGAAGACGGCGGCATTGTCTGACGATCTAGGCGGTATCCATGGCGTGGTTCCTTTCTGTGTGGGTGAGAATCTGTTACCGTTTTGGAGCGAAAATGCCCAATGGGAGGTAGATACCGCCCACAGTGCTTGCTATAATATCTGCTGGTTAGCGAAAACTAACCAAAACGCTTCGGAGGTAACGATATGAATCAAAAACTTCAGGCAAAAGATCTGATCAATATCGGTCTTTTCACCGTACTTTACTTTGTGCTGGGCTGCTGCGTGGCCATCCCCATCGGCTTTGTGCCCATCTTCCTGCCTATCCTCGGCGCCCTGTGGACGCTGATCACCGGCATCCCCTTTATGCTGTTCGCTGTCCGTGTCAAGAAGTTCGGCATGGTGACCATCATGGCCATCCTCGCCGGTATTCTTATGGGCCTGACCGGCATGGGCTTCTGGGGTGTTCCCATGGGCGTGGTGTTCGGCCTGCTGGGCGGCCTGATCGGCAAGGCGCTGCTGAAAAAGCACTTCGCCAAGGCCGGCATTGCCTGATGGAGACCCTGACCCATACCGCAAAGCGCCGGGGCCTGCTGTTGGATCCCCGCACCAAGCTGCTGATGCTGTCTACCGGCAACAGCGGCGTTATGAACATCGTCAAGCCGGTGCTGAGAGTGCTGCCCTTTATCCTGCTGCTGACGGAGGGGCGGTGGAAAACAGCACTGAAATACTTGGTGCTGTACGCCGTGTGCTTCGCGCTGGAGCGGGTGGCGCTGTACTGCCTGTCGGGTCTTCCCGCATTTTTGCTGCTGGCGGTATGCGCCATCATGCCCCGTTTTGCACCCGGTATCATGATGGGTGCGTTCCTGATCGCGTCCACCTCGGTCAGCGATTTCATGGCGGCCATGAAGCGGATGTACGTTTCCGAGAAGATCGTCATTCCCCTGTCGGTGATCTTCGCTTTTTCCCCACCATCGGTGAGGAGAACGCCGCCATTACAGACGCCATGCGGATGCGGGGCATCCGCTTCGGCGGAAAGCACCCCGGCAAAATGGTGGAGTACCGGCTGATCCCGCTGATGATCTCGGTGGTGAAGATCGGCGACGAGTTGTCCGCCGCCGCCCTGACCCGGGGCTTAGGCGCGCCGGTTCAGCGCACGGATATCTGTAAGATCGGGTTTCACTGGCAGGACATCGTGATGATCCTCATTTGTATCGCGGGCTTTGCCCTGACGTTGGGAAGCAGGTGGCTGGGATGATCCATATGGACCATGTGACATTTACCTATCAGTCGGACGCCGCCGGAGGCGTCCGGGACATTGACCTGACCATCCCGGAGGGACAGGTGGCGGTGCTGTGCGGCGAGAGCGGCTGCGGTAAGACCACCGTGACAAGGCTTATCAACGGTTTGATCCCCCACTATTTCGAGGGGAAGCTGTCCGGCAGCGTGCATGTGGGCGGCAAAGACGTGGCCCGGCAGGCCCTGATGGCCGACGGCAGCACCGGCAGCCGCCAGACGGCGGCGCTGCGGGACTTCCGCTTTGCCTACAAAAACGCGACGGAGACGCTGCATATCGGCGATGCCGATATCCCCTATGGCGGTATTATCGGCATCATCGGCCACAACGGGGCAGGGAAGTCCACCTTCTCCCGCTGCTTCTGCGGCTTGGAGAAGCGCTGCGGTACCGTTACAGTGGACGGCATTGCCTTCCGGCCCAAGGAGCGGCTGAACCGCTGCTATATGGTCATGCAGGATGTGGGCCACCAGCTCTTTACGGAAAGCGTGCTGGACGAGGTGCTGATTAGTATGGCTGAGGAGGACGAGACAGCCGTCAAGGACATTCTGGCCCGCCTTGACCTGACGCCCTATCTGGAGCGCCATCCGGCGTCCCTGTCCGGCGGACAAAAGCAGCGGCTGGCCATCGCCTCCGCTATGGCGGCGGAGCGCTCGGTGGTGTTTCTGGACGAGCCTACCAGCAGTTTGGACTACCGGCATATGCTGCAAACGGCCCAACTTCTCAAGGAGCTGCGGCAAAACGGCAAGACCGTCTATGTCATCACCCAAGATCCGGAGCTGATCTGCCAGTGCTGCACCGATATTCTCCATCTGGAAGCCGGTCATATCGCGGCCTGCTATCCCATGGATGCTGCCGGCGTCGGCAGGATACGGGACTTTTTCCGTGTAGATGGGGTAACAACTTGATTGCGTCCTTATGCTCCGCTGTCATTCCGACAGCGGAGGATTTTATATGCATGGAGAGGTTAGGCGCGACTAACCAATAGGCCAACAAAAAGCTGCCTTTCGGCAGTTTTTGCTTGGCGCGGAAATTATTAGTATTGTAGCATGCTGTTCTTGTACTTGCAAGAGCAATACGATGATTTCGCCCAAAAGTCTGACTTACCGCCGCAGATGCCGCACGATCCGGCTCAGCAGCCAAAGAAGGAGCAGGCCTGCGGCGCTTCCGCCCAGATCCAGCAGCACGTCCTGTACCTGTGCGCTGCGGCCTTCCACAAACAGCTGGATGGTTTCGTCCGTTACCGCTGCCGCCAGTGCACACAGCAGCACATAGCTCCAATGAAAGAGGGAAGTCCTCCCATGTACCAGCAGCTGTGCGCCCAGCAGTACGCCCAGCGCGGCATATTCGCTGAAATGCGCCAGCTTGCGCACCAGATGGTCGGTCACGTTACCCTTTCCCACAAACAGCTCCAGAAATGGCGTGAGCAGCGCGCCGACGCGCCCGCTCTCCGCCGCTGACGCCTCGCCGGTACCATGGAGTGGCCCCAGATAAACAAAAGCATCAGCACCAGCAGCACCGTAAGGATCGTTTTCTTCATCCGCTTTTTACTTCCTCCAGACGAATTTGTCTACAACGCCGGTGTAGCTCTGGATGATCTTGACCACCTTCGTGGAGACGGTTTCGTCGATTGATCTGCCCATTGTGCAGACCAATCGACGTACTAAGTATACCACGATACAACCATTTTGAAAAGGGGGGATAGCGGATGCGCAACTGCGGCGGACACGTCGTTTCTTATTCGCCTAAGGTAAAGTTCGGGTCGCTCATTAAACGATCTAAAATAACGTCGATATCCTCCTGCATCATGCGCAATGTACCGTATTCAGCTTCTGTGTACTGCGTCTCATCGATCTCATAAGACACAATATAAATCGGCGTCTGCTGGTATGTGCCAAAGAAAATAGCGTTTTCGCTTTCTGTAAAACTCAGATCAAACAATTTAACGCCATTGCCGGAGAAACTTACACCGTTGTCGGTCACCGCCGTCTCTATGGTGTCCTGCCATCTTGCAGGGTAATATAGTGCCATCCCGCCGGCTTTAATTGTAAATGTTTCATTATCTTCTGGCTCCACGATCAGATTGACGGCAAAGTTATAGTCCGCCTCCAGATTATTCAGGATCGTATTGATGCCGTCCTGATAGATCTGATACTCTGTGTAGCGCTCGTTTTCACTGTCAAGTTCAGGAATATTGGCATAAACTACGGTGTTATTGTCTTCTTCCAACAGGGTACCCAGTAGAATATCACCCTCCCCGCCAAAAATCACAGAAAAAAGCTCTGTGCTATCAGCACGCATCTTGAAGGATAACGTATAAGGTTCTGTGCAGATAACTTCATGCATCACATTGTCCTGAAATACCTCCGGAACTTTCAGGTCGGCATAAGGCGTTGATACGACGATAGTCTCTCCTTCCTCCACCGCCTGCGCAATCTTGCCCAGCGGATCCTCCTTTGCACAAGCTGCCAGCAGCAGCATGCAAAGCGCAGTAAACATAACAAAATAAGCCTTTTTCGTATTTCTCTCCCTAATTACAATTGCCCTTCTCAATCCCTGAAATAGAGGTCTCTTGTGTAGACCTCATCTCCGGCAGGACTGCTTCGTAGAGTTACCAAATCTATGTGACAAAAAAATCTCAAAATTTATTTTAAGTGTACCACACAATATATCAAAACGCAACCTGCTTTCGGAAAAAAATCGTAATACTTGCGGTATGTCAGTATACCGGGCGGAAAATTTTGCGGTTTCTAAACGGAACAAACGACAAACGCCGTCTGCACAGCCGTCGAAATTTGTCGACTTTTGCTGGATAATTTATCCAGCAAACAATAAACATAAGGAGGAGCTTCACCATGGCAAGAAAGGGAGAAAACATCTACAAAAGGAAGGATAAGCGTTGGGAGGGCCGCTATATCAAGGGGCACGACCTGTCCGGAAAAGCCCGGTTCGGGTATGTCTACGGAAAGACCTATCTGGAGGTCAAGAAAGCGCTGATCGAGCGGAAGGCGGACAGCTGGGGTACATTATTAAATATGAAAAGCGGAGAGAAGGCGACCCTTGCCCGCTACTGTGAGGAATGGCTCACCATCAGCCGGAACCGGGTCAAGCCGTCTACCTATGCCAAATACCGCAACATCATTCTCCATTACATCATCCCCCATATCGGGCCGCGCTATCCGCAGGAGCTGACGACGCTGCTGATGGAGCAGTATGTGGAGCTGCTGCTGCGGGAGGGCTCCGCCCGAAGCGATAAGGGGCTGTCGCCCAAGACGGTGCATGATACGCTGTGCGTACTGCGTGCGGTCATCGCCTATATCCGCAGGCAGCCGGACAGCCAGATGCCGGAAATCGAGATCGTACCGCCCCGCTGCCAGAAGCGGCAGATCCGCGTTCTGACGATGGCCGAGCAGGAGCGGCTGATCCGCTATCTGCGAAAGGACACCGACGACTGCAAATTCGGCGTGCTGCTGGCGCTGCTGACCGGAATGCGGATCGGCGAGGTATGCGCGCTCCAGTGGCGGGATATTTCGCTGCCGGATCGCGTGATCCATGTGCGGGCCACCATGCAGCGGCTTCAGGTACAGAACGCCGGGCAAAAGACGGCGATCTGCATCGGCGCGCCGAAAAGCGAAAACGCGGCACGGGATATCCCGCTGTCTCCTCTGGCGGTGCAGCTGTGCGCCGGGTTCATGCGGCCGGAGCCGGAAGCCTACATTCTGACCGGACAGCCAAGCTATATGGAGCCTCGCGCCTTGCAGTACCGCTTTGCGCGGTATACCCAGCAGTGCGGTCTGGAGCATGTGAATTTCCACGCGCTTCGCCATACCTTTGCCACCCGCTGTATCGAGGTGGGCTTCGAGGTAAAGTCTCTCAGCGAGATACTGGGACACTCCAACGTCAAGGTCACCCTTGACCGGTATGTCCATTCCTCCATGGAGCTGAAGCGCACCAACATCAATAAGCTATCGGCCATCGGACTTGGATAAGCCGTCACCAGCGCCGTCAGCGATTTCCGGAATCCACGCCGCCAGCGCCGCTGCATGGGGCTTTTCCCCTGATTTGGTAACTCTGCGAAGCGATCCTGCCGGAGATGAGGAAGCACGGCGGGAGGGCTTCGATTATCATGGATATGACCGGCAAAAGCGCAATGTAAGCTCATGAGAAAGGATCCCCGCATACATGAAGAAAGAAGACACCTATCTGGAGATCGATCTGCTGTCGCTCCTGAAAGCCATGTGGAAGAGCCTGTGGCTGATCGTGGTAGCCACGGTGCTGTGCGGCGCCGCCGCGTTCTGCATCGCCCGGTTCTGCATCACGCCGCTGTATAAGGCCAGCGTGCTGATGTACGTCAACAACAGCTCTCTGTCCGTAGGCAGCACCAAGGTGAGCATCAGCTCCTCCGACCTGTCCGCGGCCCAGAGTCTGGTGGACACCTATGTGGTGATCCTGAACACCCGCGCCACACTGGACGAGGTGAAGGACAAGGCGGGTGTCTCCTATACATACGAGGAATTGCAGGACATGATCTCCGCCGCCGCCGTGAACTCCACGGAGGTCTTTGAGATCGTGGTGACCAGCCCGGATCCCAAGGAAGCCCGGGACATCGGCAACGTGATCGCGCAGGTGCTGCCCAAGCGTATCTCCACGGTGGTGGAGGGCAGCTCTGCCCGGGTGGTGGACAAGGCCGTGGCGCCTGCCAAGAAGGCATCACCCAGCATCACACGCTATACGGCGGTGGGCATGTTGCTGGGCATCATCGCCAGCTGCGGCTATATCGCCGTGCGCACCATTCTGGATGACCGCATCCACGATGAGGACTGCCTGCTGCAGATGTACGAAAACATCCCCGTGCTGACAGTGGTACCGGAGCTGACCGCCTCGGAGTCCGAGGGCTATGGCTACGGCTACTATCAGGCGCCGTCCGGTAAGCGGAAGGGGGCGTCGGCATGAAATTTGTCGGGAAACGGGAAGCGCCCATGACGCTGGCCAAACAGCGGAAGCTGCTGGGCAACCATCTGAATTTCGCGGCGTCGGAGGCCTATAAGCTGCTGCGGACGAATTTAATGTTTGCATTGCCGGATAATAAGGAGTGCCGCGTGATCGGCATTACCAGCGCCCTGCGTGGCGAGGGAAAGAGCACCACCAGCGTGAATCTGGCCTACACCATCGCCCAGACGGGCGAGCGTGTGCTGATGATCGAGGCGGACATGCGTCTGCCCAATGTGGCGCAGCGGCTGGCCCTGCGGCCGACGCTGGGCCTTTCCGACCTGCTGGCGGGCCTGTGCACCCGTGAGGAGGCCATTCAGGAGAGCGGGATGCTGGACAACCTGCGGATCATCGCGGCAGGCAGCACGCCGCCCAACCCCATGGAGCTGCTGGGCTCCGAGCAGATGACACAGCAGCTGGCGGAGCTGAAGAAGGAGTTCGACTTCATCATCTTCGATCTGCCGCCTGTCAACGCGGTGGCGGACGGTCTGGTCATCTCACAGCTGGTGCAGGGCATGGTGGTGGTGGTCCGTCAGGACTACGGCGACCGCCGCTCCCTGTCGGTGGCGGTGCGGCGTCTGCAATACCTGAACGTGAAAATTCTGGGCTTCGTCATGACGTACAGCCACACGGAGAAAAAGGCGTACAAGTACCACAAGTACGGCTATGGTTACGGCTACGGCTATGGCGAATACAAGAAGAAGGACGCATCCGGTGCTGACAGCGATGGTTGATTTCCATACCCATATCCTGCCGGGCATAGATGACGGCAGCCGCGGCGTGGAGGAGAGCCTGCAAATGCTGCGGGCCATGCCGGAGGTCTCTCATGTGGTGGCAACGCCCCATTTCTACGCCAGCGAGAACACGCCGGAGCGGTTCCTGCGGCGGCGCGGGGCGGCGTGGGCGCGGCTGCGGGAGCAATTGGATGCCGCGGCGCCCGACATCCGGCTGGGCGCGGAGGTCTGCTATTTTGAGGGCATCTGCCGCAGCGACGAACTGTCTGCCCTCTGCATCGAGGGCACCAATGTGCTGCTGCTGGAAATGCCCTTCGACAGCTGGAGCAGCCGGGCGTTCAACGACCTGCTGGAGCTGGGCCATCGCGCGGATATCCAGATCGTGCTGGCTCACGCCGAGCGCTACGATATCTTTTACCGCAAGCGGGACTGGCAGCACATTGCGGACAGTCCTATCCTGATCCAGTGCAACGCCGCGTTCTTTCTGCACCTGCGGACAAGACACAGGGCGCTGCGGCGGCTGGAGGACGGATATATCCACCTGCTTGGCTCGGACTGCCACGGCATCGAGCGCCGCGCGCCGGTTCTGGGCGAGGCGGCGCAGGTGATCCGGAAGCATCTGGGCGAGAGCGCCCTGCGTGACGTAGACCGTCTGGCCCTGCAATTGCTGGACGGCAGAGGGACGGAGTGACCGTGAAGAAATACCTGCTGATCCTTGGCGGCTTTGCCATTGCCGCCGCGCTGTACCTGCTGCTGACCTTCCGCCCGTGGCACCACACGGAGCCGCAAAGGCCTGAGCTGCCGGACGTCAGCGAGCCGGTACCGGAGACGGAGACGTATGTCAGCCCCATCGACTTCGCTGCATTGCAGGCGGAGAACCCGGATATCTGCGGCTGGCTGGACATTCCGGATACGGATATCAGCTATCCGCTGCTCCAGTCGCAGGAGGACGATACCTTCTACCTGAACCACGATGCCTACAAGGACTACAACAGCGCGGGCTCGTTGTTCACCGAGCACCGGTACAACACAAACGACATGACCGATCCCGTGACGGTGGTCTACGGACACCGCCAGAACGACGGCTCCATGTTCGGCACCCTGCAGCAGACCTTCTCCGATCCCGAGAGCTTTGCTGCCCACAAGGCCATTGTGGTGTATCTGCCGGACCGCGAGCTGCGCTATCAGGTGCGGGCGGCCCTGCCCTACGATAACCGACATATCCTGTACCAGTACGATTTTCATGATACGCAGTCGTACAGCGATTTCCTGTACAGCGTCTACAATGCAAGAGCACTGGGCATCAACTACGCGGAACAGGCCATAGAGCCTGATGACTCGCTGCTGATCCTGTCCACCTGCCTGAAGGGCAACCGCAAGAACCGTTTTCTCGTGCTGGCCGCGCTGGAGCAGACCGTTCCGGAGACCGGTACCACCAATAGTAACCAATAATACCAAAAAGTATCACGTTAGGAGGATGTAAGTATGAAGAAACTGATGAGCCTGATGCTGGCACTGATGCTGGCCGCCGCGCTGACCATTCCCGCCTTTGGCTTTACCCCCAGCTCCGGTCAGGGCGGAGACGACGTCGTGGTCCCCGGTAAGGACGACAACGCGCCCACCTCTCCCCAGACGGGCGAGGCAGACGCGGCATGGGTCATCACCGGCATCGCCGGTCTGGCGGCAGGCACCTGCGTTGTGGTGAAAAAGCGCTCCGCCGCCCGCTGAACGGGGTGAACGGAACAAGGAAAAAGTCGCTGCTGCGTGCGGCGGTCATACTGTGTGTGGCCGTCGCGGCGGCAGCGGCGCTGTTTGTTGTCGGGAAATGGGAGAAAATGGAAGTTCCATCGGATACGCCGGATACCGACGACCGGCCGGAGTTCTACTATGACGGCGCGTGGTATACGCAGAACACGGCGCTTGAGACGCTGCTGATCGCGGGCATCGACAAGTACAGCGACCAGCTGGCGGAAACGCTGGAGCTGGGCAAGGAGCTGGACGCCAACATCAACACCCAGCAGTCGGACTTCCTGATGCTGCTGGTACTGGACAAGGCGCGGAACACCTGTACGGTGCTGCCGCTGAACCGCGACACCATGACCCAGATCAACGCGCTGGGGCTGGCGGGCGAGTCCATCGGCTCCTTCACCGGACAGCTGGCGCTGGCTCACACCTACGGCAGCGGCGGTCTGGACAGCGGCTACAACACGGTACAGGCGGTCTCCGACCTGCTGTACGGCGTACAGATCGACCATTTCATCACGGTGACCATGGACGCGGTGGCGGTGCTGAACGATCTGGCAGGCGGCGTCACGGTGCTGGTGGAGGACGATTTTTCCAACGTGACGGATCAGCTGCCGCAGGGGCAGGAGGTGCACCTGACGGGCAATCTGGCGCTGACGTATGTGCGCTCCCGCCGTTCGGTGGCGGATCAGACGAACATTAGCCGTATGGCGCGGCAGAAGACGTATCTGGAGGCGCTGTATGAAAAGTTGAAGGCGCAGCCGGCAGAGACGTTTTCCACGAAGGCGCTGCTGGAGCTGTCGCCCTATCTGGTCAGCGACTGCTCGGCAGCGGCGCTGGCGGAGCTATATCAGGAGATACTGGACAGTGAGCTGACGGTGCTGGACGCGCCGGAGGGCGAATCTGTCCGGGGAGAGAAATACATGGAGTTCTATCCGGACGAGCAGAAGCTGCAGCGTCTGGCGGTAGACCTGCTCTTCATACCGGCTGAAGCATCCGCCGGTTGAGCAGATAGATAGAGAGGGGAGAGCAAGCGGAGAATGGAGACGGCGGTACTGTCCAGCGAACAGGTCTATGAACGGAAAGCGGCGGACTGCGAGACTTCCGCGGCCGAGAAACGATCGGAATCGACTCCCCTCGTATCCGTTATTATGCCGGCGTACAACGCAGAAAAATATATTGAACAGGCGATTCGCTCTGTTCAGAAGCAAACTGTGCGCAGCTGGGAGCTGATCGTTGTAGATGATCGCTCAACAGATAAAACGGCAGAACAGATCCGGCGGCTTGCGGCTGAAGATATGCGGATCATCCCGGTATATAGCGAAATGAATCATGGTGCGGCAGAGAGTCGAAATATTGCGCTGCGCCAATGCCGCGGAGAATTTATCGCCTTGCTGGATGCGGATGATATATGGCGTCCGCAGAAGCTGGAGAAACAGCTGGAAAAGGCAAGAGAGACCGACGCCGATATTATTTACACATCCTACGCCATGATAGATGAGCAGGGAAAGCGTTGCTATACCGATTTTATCGTGGAAGAGACGACCAATCTGAAGGCGATGCTGAACTGCAATACGATAGGCTGCTCCACCGTGATGATGAAGGCAAAAGCGTTGTCTGGACAGTCATTTGTCAGCGAGTTTTACCACGAGGACTATGTGATGTGGCTGTCTTTGCTGAAAGCCGGCTGCACGGCCGTGGGGGTGCGGGATATTCTGGTGGACTACCGTGTGGCTCGCGGTTCACGCTCCTTCAACAAGCTGAAAAGCGCCCGGAACCGCTGGAGAGTCTATCGCGATTACCTGAAGTTGCCGCTCATCCCGAGTGTCAAAGCAATGGCCGGCTACGCGATCAATGGATTAAAGAAATATCGATGATACTCAAAACGGAAACAAGCGCACTGCGCGAACATCAACTGGCCTTGCTGCAAATGCTACATGAGATCGACCGCGTGTGCAGGAAGCATAACATTACATATACGCTTTTTGCCGGGACGGCTCTAGGCGCTGTGCGGCATGGCGGATTCATTCCGTGGGATGATGATCTGGATATCATCATGCTGCGGCCGGAATATGATCGATTCCTCGCGCTGGTGCCTAATGAACTGGATAGTACCGCGTACTATTTGCAGCGGGAATTTTCGGAGCATTGGCCTATGTTTTTCACCAAGCTGCGGAAGAACGGCACTGCCTGTATCGAGCGCTATATTCCGCGGGATCCACTAACGCATCAGGGGATATACATTGACATATTCCCTTGCGACAACCTTTCCGATGTCCCGGCGAAACGGGGACGCCAGTTTCTGGCATCCAAAGCGGTGATTGCACGAGCGCTTTACCAGCGCGGCTACCGGACAGACAGCCTGCAAAAGAAGCTGGCGATGCAGGTCAGCCGCTGCCTGCCGACAAAGGCGCTGTGGGCCTACGCCGTGAACCGGGAGGACACCGACTCGCAGATGGTACACTCCTTCTTCGGCGCCTCATCCCGCTACGAAAAAAGCATCTATCCCCGCAGTTGGTTCACGGAAACGGTACAGCTCCCCTTCGAGGACGGGGAATTTCCCGTATCCGCCCACTACGATGCGCTGCTCACCACGCTGTACGGCGACTACATGACGCCGACGCCGGTGGAGGAGCGCAGGCAGAAGGTTCACGCGGAGCTCGTGGATCTGGAACGTTCCTACACGGAGTATGCAGGCGTGCAGAAGCAAATGAACTTCAAGGAATACACGCGCTGCATTCGCTGATTGACGAAGCAGGTAAATCTTTGCAAAAAGGAGAAGGGGAAAAATGAGCAAGTTGAGAAAATGGACGAGCTTTGTTCTGTGCGTACTGCTGGTCGGCGCGCTGCTGGTCGGCTGCGGCGACGACACAAAGCAGAACGACCAGCCCAACAAGCCGGGTACGACGCAGGGTACGGAGGATCCCTCCGGCCAGCAGAATACACCGGCTGATCCCGCGAAAAAGCTGGAGCTCGAGACGCCGGTCGGTACGCTGACCTTCCCGGAGGAATGGGCGGGCGACGTGCAGACGAAGGACACCTCCGCGGACGGCACCTATGCCATGAGCTTCTATGGCACGGTCAACGGAGCGGATGTGCTGCTGTTCGAGATCGCCATCGGCGCGGCGGAGGGCGGCTATCAGCTGGGCAGCGCACCGGATGCGGACGGCAATATGCAGTCGGTCTGGCTGAACATCAGCGAGATCAAGGCGGAGCCGGAGTGGTCCGAGGCGGACACGGCCCGCATCAATACCCTGCAGGAGTGCGTGAATGATTTGATCGACCAGCTCAATCACATGGACGGCTTCCAGCCGGCGAACTGACCAAGGACGATGAGTGTCAGGAGAAAGCTTGGCGCACTTGTCTATCATTTGGTTGCAAAGCGGCTTCCGGTTTCGTATAGCAGCCTGAAGCTGGGGCAAACGACGCTGCGGCGCTTTTGCGGCGGACTGATGCTGGCAGGGTGCGGCAAAAAGGTGAATATCGAAAAGAACGCCGTGTTCAGTCAGAAGGTCACGCTGGGCGATTATTCCGGGATCGGGATCAATGCTAAGATATATGGCACCTGCCATATTGGCGACCATGTGATGATGGGCGCGGATGTAACGGTCATCACCCGGAATCATAATTTTGCCAGAACGGATATTCCGATGATGGAGCAGGGCTTCCAGCCTGAGGAGCCGGTCTATATTGGCAACGATGTGTGGATCGGCGACAGGGTGATGATTATGCCCGGCGTGCATATCGGGGACGGCTGTATAATCGGGGCGGGCGCCGTTGTGACGAAGGATATCCCGCCATACACAATTGCCGCCGGCGTACCCGCCCGGGTACTGCGGGAGCGGCAGAACACATGAGACAAGTGCAGGAAAGCGGGTGATCGTGATGAACGATAAAATAACGCTGCTGGCGGTGCTCACCGTCGGCACGGCCTTCACCTTCCTCTGGCTGATGCTCTGCAAGGAGCGTCTTCGCATCAAATGGTACGCCGCACTGCCCATCGCGGTGCTGCACACGATCTGCGGCGTGCTGTGCGTGAAGGTCTTTGCCGTTGTCGAGGTGGGGTTCGACATGAGCAAGGCGGGCAATATGAGCCTGTTCGGCGGCATATTTATCCTCCCCCTGTTCTACTACCTGGGCGCGAAGTTCACCAAACGCAAACCGGCGGATGTATTTGATGTGTTTGCCATCTGCATGATCTTCACACTGATGTGCGCCCGCTTCAACTGCATTCTCAGCGGCTGCTGCGCGGGCAAGGTCATACCGGGTGTGTCCATCCGCTGGCCCACCCGTGAGCTGGAGATCCTGTTTTATATCGTCCTGCTGTTCTGGCTGGGCAGACCCGTCCGCCGGAGTCAGCGCGTGGGGATGATCTATCCCCTGTACATGATCGCGTATGGCGCGTTCCGCTTCCTGACCGAGTGGCTGCGGACGTATGAGACAGCTTCACCGCTGCACCGCGGCCATGTTTGGGCGCTTATTACTCTGGCACTGGGCTTGAGTATTTACTATACACAACGAGAGAAAATCCAAAAAAGAGGAGGAAAACAAAGAAGATGAAGCAAGTTTTCAAACGTTTCCTGTCGTTGGCGCTTGCCATGCTGATGGTGCTGACACTGCTGCCCGCCATGACTACCACGGCGTGGGCGGCGACCAGCGGCACCGTGACCGGTCTGGCCGACGAGAACATTGGCCTGAGCTTCTCCGGCACTGCGGACAAAGCGTGGATCGCCGCCGGCACGCAGATCGTCGGTAAGGCTCAGTCTACGGCTGGGGGAGCCTGCGAATCTGACAAAGACTATCGTTCTACGCTGACCATCACCAACAACAAGACCACAAAGGCGACGCTGTCCTTTGACTATACCGTCGTGGTAAGCGGAGGTACGATTCTGGTGAACAACACCACGACCACCGCAAACGGCAGCTTCAGCAAGGAGCTTGCAGCCGGCGGCACCGTTGAGGTGGAGATCGAATCCGGCAGCACCAGCGCCGACACCAAGATCACCATGACCAACGTGAAGCTGGTGGCCGACGTGAGCGCCACCGTGACCTTCCAGCCCGCCGAGAACGGCTCCTATACCGTGGACGGGCAGACTATCACCGAGGTGTACACCCACACCCAGAGCTCCATGACCGCCTATCAGGTGGAGGCGACTCCGGCGGAGGGCTACCGCTTCAAGGGCTGGTACGATGTGGCCAGCGGAAAGTGCATCAGCACCGATGCCAAGACCGCTCTGAACTTTGACAGTGACCGTACCATCACGGCGCGGTTCGTCAGCAAGGAGCTGGCGCTCTTTGAGGCCGGCGGTCAGGTGTTTGACGACCTGAACGACGCGATCGCGGAGGCGCAGAAGAACCTGCCCGCGATCATCACACTCGCCGAGAGCGGTAAGATCACGGGGAACTATACCATCCCCAGCAAGGTCACCCTGCTGATCCCCTTCGACGAGGCCAAGACCTGCTATACCAGTACCCCGACAGCCATCACCTCCTACCCGGACGCTAAGCCCTTCCGGACGCTGACCATGGCGGCGGGCAGCTCCCTCACCCTTGCAAACGGGGCGGCCATCAGCATCGGCGGCCAGTATTATGCCGCCTCAGGCAGCACTCCTGGCAAGATGGTCGGGCCCTATGGCTACATCAAAATGGAGTCCGGCAGCGCCATCACCGTGCAGTCCGGCGCAAACCTGTACGCGTGGGGCTTTATCTCCGGCAGCGGTTCTGTCACGGTAGAGTCCGGCGGCTCTGTCTACGAGTGGTACCAGATTCTGGACTTCCGCGGCGGCTCGGCATCTTCTGCTATGGGCAACGATGTGTTCCCCTTTAGCCAGTACGCCGTGCAGAATGTGGAGGTACCCCTGACCCTGCACGCCGGCGCCAGCGAGACGGTGTATACTGCGGTATTCGCCATAAGGAAGATCAACCCCACCTCCATTCCCTTTATCGGGGACAAAGGCATGTTCAAAATCGTCTCCGGCAGTCTGACCAAGGCGTATGACGGCGCCACCGACCGCATCCATTATACCATCGACGGTGTGGCGGAGGTCAACAGCCTGAACCTGAAGCTGGCAGGCATGAGCGTCAGCTCCAGCAAATATGTTCTGCCGCTGACCAACAACATGACCATAAATCTGAACACCGGCAGCAAGCTGACTATCAACCAGACGGCGGCACTGCTGCCCGGCGTGGAGACCACCATCGCCAAGGACGCCGAGCTGGTGGTGTCCAGCGGCAAGAGCATCTACATCTATGACCGTGACGAATGGATTGCCAATGCATACACCTGCAAAGGCAATTTCTGTGCGGTAGGATATGCCCCCGGAAAGCATTATAACCGCACAAATGCAGACCTTATCGATGTGAAGGTGGACGTCAACGGTAAGCTGACCGCCATCGGCGGCATCTACACCACCGCAGGCGGCGCGGACATCTGCTCCAGCGCCGGTACCGGCGTCTACAACCAGCAGGGTACCCCCGGCACGGAGACCACGACGTATCAGTACACGCAGAGCGGTTCCGACGTGACGGCACATAAGATCCCCATCACCGCCGCCAAGCTGCACAACGCCGACGGCTCCTATGTCGAGACGAAGGACGCCAAGGCTGGCGACACCATTAACTATGTCAACGGCGTCTGGGGCGGCGAAGCGCCTGTCGAGCTGACGGTTACCTTTGAAGCCAACGGCAGTGCGGAATACCCGGTCGAAGGCACGATGGCCCCACAGACCGTAAATGCAAAGACGGATACCGCACTGAATGCAAACACCTTCACCCGTGAGGGCTACAATTTCCTGAACTGGAATACGGCGGCCGATGGTACTGGCGACTCCTATGCGGATGGTGCGACTGTTAATCTGACGGAGAACACCACCCTCTACGCCCAGTGGGAGGACAATCATTCTCTCACCCAGGTGATCAACAAGAAGGATGCCACCTGCACCGAGGACGGCTACACCGGTGATACAGTCTGCGCCATCTGCGGCAAGGAGATCACCAAGGGTGAAACCATTCAGTCCAAGGGCCACACCGAGGTCATTGACGCAAGGGTCGAGCCGAGCTGCACCAAATCCGGCAAGACCGAGGGCAAGCACTGCTCCGTCTGCAACGAAGTTCTTGTTGCGCAGGAAGTGATTCCCGCGACCGGCCACACCGAGAAGGCCGTTGCGGGCAAGCCTGCGACCTGCACCGAAACGGGTCTGACGGATGGCATCAGCTGCTCTGTCTGCGGAACGGTTATCAAAGCGCAGGAAGTGATCCCCGCCAAGGGCCACAGCTGGAATGAGGGCAAGATCACAACCGCTCCTACCTGTGAGAACGCCGGTGTCAAGACCTACACCTGCACAGTTTGCAATGCAACCAAGACCGAAGCAATCAACGCAACTGGACATACTCCGGTTGAAGTTGCGGAACAGCCCGCTACCTGCACCGAGGCTGGTCATAAAGCCGGTACGAAGTGCTCTGTCTGCGATGCAATTCTCTCCGGCATGGAAGAGCTCCCTGCGACCGGCCACACAGAAGTAATCGATGAAGCAAAGGCTCCGACCTGCACGGAGACTGGTCTGACCGAGGGCAAGCACTGCTCTGTCTGCAACAAGGTCATCGTTGCACAGGAGGAAATCCCCGCCAAGGGTCATACCGAGGTTATCGACCCGGCCGTCGAGCCTACCTGCACCAAACCCGGCAAGACCGAGGGCAAGCATTGCTCCGTCTGCAACGCAATCATCGTTGCGCAGGAAGTGATTCCCGCCAAGGGCCACACCGAAGTCATTGACGCAGCAAAGGCTCCCACCTGTACGGAACCGGGTCTGACCGAGGGCAAGCATTGCTCCGTCTGCAACGAAGTCATTGTTAAACAGGAAGTGATCCCGGCTACCGGTCACAAGCCGGAGATTCGCAATGCGGTCGAAGCGACGCTTACGACACCCGGTTACACCGGCGACACCTACTGCTCTGTCTGCAAAGAACTGCTGAAACAAGGCACGGAAATTCCTAAGACCGGCGCACATATCACTTGGGTAATTGATGGTAAGGTCGTAGCTGAGGAAGATTATCTGAAGGGCACCATGCCTTCCTTCAAGGGCAGTACGGATAAGAATCCTGACGACAACTACCGCTATACCTTCACCGGCTGGAGCCCGGAGGTTGTGGTTGCTGAAGAGGATGCCACTTATACGGCACAGTACTCTGCAACTGCCCGTGTGTTCTACACCATCACCTTCAATGCCAACGGCGGCGAAGGCAGTATGGAGCCTCAGCGCTTTGAAGTCGGTGTGGATACTGCCTTGAATACCAACGCCTTTACCCGTGAGAACTACAAGTTCATCGGCTGGAACACTGCCGCAGATGGCAGCGGAGCCGCCTATGCCGATGAGGGCGCGATTCTTGAGCTGTCCGGAGATATGACGCTGTATGCACAGTGGCAGATCTGGAACGGCTGGTTTACGGATGTGAACGGCAAGCAGTACTACAAGGACGGCGAACTGCAGAAGACCGGTTGGACAGTCATTGACGGCAAGACCTACTATCTGAACACCGAAACCGGCTACGCGGCTACCGGAATCACGACGCTGGCCCCCGATGGAGCAACGGAAGAAGCACGCTGCGTCTTTGACGCTGACGGCGTGTTCCAGAAGAACGTTACCGGCGTCTATGATGTCGACACGGACACCTACTGGCTCAACAGCGGCATCATCGAGGAGTATGCCGGCCTGAAGCGCGTGGTCAAGGAGGACGGCGAGGTCAACTATTATTACTTCGCGGTGGATAGTAAGGCAGTCAAGGGCGGCGACTACCCGGTGGAGAAGAACAACAGCCTGCCTCTGCCGTGCTATCAGTATCGCTTCGACGCCAACGGCATTATCGAGCACGATGCGGATACCAGTAAGAAGGGTATTGCCAAGGAGACGGGCTCCGACAAGGAGTTCTACTTCATCGACGGCATCAAGGTCGGCGAGGGCTTGCTCCGCATCGATGAGAAGTACTACTATGCCAGAACCTCTACCGGCGAGATCATCAAGAATCAGAGATATTGGATCGCCAAGAACAACGCTTATTATCAGATCCCGTGTGCCATTTACTACTTCGATGCCAACGGCGTGATGCAGATCAACGGCTTCGTCCACGTGGGCGATGATACGTATTACTACGCGAACTGCAAGTTGGTCACGGGGTTCACGAAGATCGGTGACGACTACTACCTGTTCAATGGCGTAAGCGGCAAGATGTACAAGGACGCCAACATGTGGGTCACCGGTGACAACGCATACGGCTTCGTGGGCGGTATGTACTACTTCGATGCCGACGGCGTGATGCAGATCGACGACTTTGTCCACGTGGGCAATGATACGTATTACTACGAGAACGGCGAGTTGGTCAAGGGATTCACGAAGATCGGTGAGGACTACTACTTCTTCAACGTCGGCAGCGGCAAGATGTACAAGGATGCCAACATGTGGGTCGGCAAGAACACCTACGGTGTGGAGCCGGGTATGCACTACTTCGATGCAGACGGCAAGATGTTCGTTCCCGATACGGTCAATGGTAAACGGGAGATCGTCAATGAGAACGGCAAGCTGTACTTCACCATTGACGGCGTGAAGATGGTCGGCGGGCTGTATGAGCTGGACGACGCATACTACTACGCCCAGAACAACGGCGAACTGGCGGTCAACTGCTCTGCCTATGTGGGGACGGAGTTGCTGGCCAAGGACGGCTGGTACGGCTTTGACGCAGACGGCAAGCTGATCATGACCGGCTTCGTTACCGGCGGCGACGGCTACACCTATTACTACAACAACGGCATCCGCGCCAAGGGCTTCACGAAGATCGGTGATGACTTCTACCTGTTCAATGGCAACAGCGGCAAGATGTACAAGGATGCCAACATGTGGGTTGCCGGTAACAACGACTACGGTATTGCCGGCGGTATGTACTACTTCGATGCCAACGGCAAGATGAGCAACCAGTGAACTGACCCGAGTCCTCAGGTCTCGGCAAAGGATGCTGAACCGCGCATGCAGTCCCTTACAGGGGACTGCATGTGCGGTTCAGCCGGACACAAAGAGACGCGGAAAAAATGAGAGAAAGGGATGGCCTTATGAACAGAGCGAGAGGATCAAAGCTGCTGGCGCTGGTCATGGCAGCGGTCATGCTGCTCAGTCTGCTTCCAATCTCCGCCTTTGCGGAGGAGCTGACAGACGACGGCAGCACGGCAGGTACGACGGCAGGCATAACTGCCGAACAGACGGGGAAAGAGCCTGCGGCGCCTCAGGAGGGCGAGCAGGACAAGGTGGAGCCCGCGGCGCCTCAGGAGGGTGAGCAGCAGGAGAAGGACGCCTCTCCGGCGGACGGTGCGGAGGGGGATCCGGCAGAATCTGCTCCGGAACCGATTACGGCATACAAGGATTTTATCGATTCACTGACAACACTTGAAGCATACGCAAGCGCCTTTGTGCGGGAGCATCCCGAAGAGGAAGCCGTGGCGCTTGTGATCAACTATATCCGCTGCGGCGTTGAGAAGTATACCTCCGGTACATGGACGACGTTCTGCGGCCCGGAGAAGACGGCGTTTACCAGCTATGTGGCGGAAAAGGACGCAGAGAACAACACCAGCGCCGGCCGCCTCCGCAGCTTGGGCGAGTTTACACTGCCTAACGGCAATACCGTGGAATTTGCCCATATGTTCGGCGCTATGGATATGTCGTATCACACCAAGATCCAGAGCACGGCGGATCTGGGAAGCTGGGCCGGCGACATTTGCGATCTGGTGCAGCTGACCACCAATGGCGGCGTTACCGGCACGGTGGAGGAGATGGCGGAGGAGATCCGCACCAAAAATGACGAGTACTTCCTCCATGACGTGCCGGACGTACATTCCTTCGGCATTCTGGACCTGTACGGCGACCTGGATGCGTTCTATATCCTGAAGAAGCTGGATGGCAGCACGACCATCAGCGCCATCATGAAGAGCTACTATACCCAGTACCTGACAGATGAGATCCGGGTCAAGTTCTTCCTGGAGAATCGCTTTAATGGCGTGTCCACAAAGGAGGACATCCGTGCGGCAATCTATGACACCTACCTTGGCAATGAGGGTATTCGCACACTGGAGCGCAGCTATGTCCCGAATGGCGTAGATCCCAATCTGCGGCAGGCCTGCTGCTACGCGTTTGCGGATTATCTGTTCCTTACGGCAGGCGCCCAGATGACGAACCCCTACTACCAGGTCTTCTCCAGCAAGACCTCCATGCTGGCGCCCGGCGTCACGCAGGAGATCAAGATGGCGCAGACGCAGGACGATCGGCAGATCGTGTACTATATCGCCACAGCGGACGTCTCCCGCGATGATGTGGATGTCTATGCGAACTACGGCGACAACTCCGGCTCTCAGATCAAGATGGTCCGCGTGACGGATCAGATGAAGGCGGCGGAGAAGAACCACTCCGACCCCACCGACCCGCGCTACATCCCCAATTACAGTGCCGTGGTGGGTATCAACGGCGACTTCTACAATATGAGCAACGGCTGGCCCTCCGGCGCCCTTGTGATGGAGGGTGTCGAGTATAACGGCGTGGGCAGCGAGAACTTCTTCGGCATCCTCAAGAATGGAACGCCGATCATCGGCGGCAAAGAGGAGTGGAATGCCCACAGGGGCGAGATCAAGGAGGCAATTGGCACCAATATTTGGCTGGTCAAGGACGGTAAGATCGCCATTACCAACACCTCGAACTACTATACCCAGCGCGCACCTCGCAGCTGCGTGGGCATCACCTATGACGGACGTGTTGTCCTGATGGCGCTGGATGGCCGGCAGGATCCCTTCTCCGCAGGCGGCAGCAACATTGAGATTGCACAGATCATGCTGGATGCCGGCTGTGTCTCGGCGGTCAATCTGGACGGCGGCGGCTCTACGACCTTTGCAACAAAGGCGGAGGGCTCTGATGAGATCACCGTGACCAACCGCCCGTCTGACGGCTACGAGCGCTCTGTCAGCTCGTCTCTGATGGTTGTGTCTACTGCCAAGCCCTCCAACGTGTTTGACCATGCTGTCATCGCTGCGGACTACGATTATCTGACCGTCGGGACGGAGCTGGAGATGCGGGTTTCCGGCGTTACGGCGACCGGCGGCGCCATCGCCCTGCCGGAGGGCACCAAGCTGACAGTATCCGATGAAAGCATTGGCACGCTGCAGGACAACGTGTTTACCGCAGCGGGGCTGGGCGACGTGCAGATCAAGCTGGAGGCTGCGGACGGCGGCGTGCTGGGTACCAAGACCCTGCACGTTGTGGAGGCAACGGAGCTGAGATTCACCAGAGACACGGTGAACATGATCTACGGTGAACCGACGGAGCTGCCGCTGGAGGCATCCTACAACGGGAATCTGGTCAAGATCAACCCCGCGGATGTGACGTTTGGCTATCTGAAGATCACGCTGACCTCCATCGGTGAGCTGGAGGGCGGAAGCGTCAACACCACCAAGACGGAGCTTGTGTTTGACTATCCCGAGGCTGGTTCTGCCTCCGGCTTTGCCTTTACGCCCAACGCGGAAGGCAAGCTGCGCACACTGACGATCGGTGCGGTGCTTAAGACCAAGCTTCCTGAATTCCAGCAAACGATCAATGAGGAGTTTGGAAAGGCATATCAGGCGGCCAAGGCAAACGGCTACAGCGATGAGGAAGCTGCGATCCAAGCCCAGACCATCGCCATCAACAAGGCGCTGGAGGTGGCGGCGAAGACCACAGCGTATTTCTACCGCAATGACGAGGCGGACTTTGATTTCAACCATGCCACCGGCGGCAGCGGCCTGCTGGCATGGAACCGCAGTGCATCCAACGCAAACTATAAGGCGGAGGATGCCACGTATTATCTGATCGATTCCAATGCAGGAACGGAGATCTCCTACACCTTTGCCGTGGATATGTCCAAGGTGGCCATCCCTGAAAAGCTGACGGCGCTGCTGTATATGCTGCCCGGCGGCGATCAGGAGGGCCGGACTGCGTGGGACTTCCTGCTCCAGCTTGCAGAGCGTATCAGCCCGCTGACCACAGTTACCATCACGCTGACTGCGCCGGAGGGCGTCACGATCGACAAAACCGGTCTGCGTCTGGCAAACGAGTACTTCAGATTGACCTCCGCAGAGGTTGAGGACAACAAGCTGACAGTGGTCTGCAACTTCATCCGCCAGAATGAGGCGATCAACCCGGCGACGGCCAACCCCCTCTGCGTGCTCAGCGGCTTGAAGCTGATCCCGACGGACACGGCGGCTTGGGATGAAGACGGCAAGCTCACCTGCTCGGTCAGCGGCGATCTGGCGTATGACATCTATGCACACTTCCATGTGCTTAAGTCGATGGCGCAGAATGAGGATTTCCAGCAGCAATACGGTCTGTATCCCTACGACAACAGTAAAAACCTGAGCGGGGACTACGGCGCCCATTTCTTCAGCACGATCACTGATTTCACGGATACCTTCTCCCTGAAGCAGAACAGCAAGGACGGCTGGATCAAGGAGGATGGATGCTGGCGCTACTACCGGAACGGTGCTGCGCTGACCGGCGTGCAGAAGCTTCCCAGCTACACCGCCGGTGAAGCCGGTGAATTCTGGTATGACCTCGGCACAGACGGGATCGCCGACGAGAAGCTGACGGGCCTGTTTGAAAAGGACGGCAAGCATTACTTTGCACGCTTCGGAACGCTGGCTTCCGGCTGGCAGTCGATCGTGGCCGAGGATGGCGAGTCGTACTTCTACTATTTTGACCCCACCACCTTTGTCATGTATACGGGTGTCCAGACGATCAAGGGCCTGACGTATACCTTCAACGAGCAGGGACAGCTGGTAAGAGGCGCGTTCCGCACCACCGAGGAAGGAACCAAATACTTCGTCGCGGGCGAATCTGTGTTCCGCCGTTTTGTGACGCTGGAGGAGGGTACCTATTGGCTGGATGTCAAGGGCTATGTGGCGTACGGCAATGCACCTACCGTGACGGATAACGTGATGGACATTACGTGGTACCACTTCGATGAGAAGACCGGTCTGCTGACGGGTCTGTGCAACGGTTTCCTGGACTACCGCGGCGAGAAGTACTGGTGCGATGAGAACGGAAAGGTGTACTACGGCCTGATCAACGTGGATGACGGTATTATCTTTACGGGCACATGGGGTCTGGTGTACACCTCCAGAAGCTGCTATGTCGATAAGGACACCAACCAGTACGGGTGTGAACTGGAGACAGGCAGATACTGGTGCGACGCGAACGGCTACATCCTCAAGGACGGCTTTGCGGACATTGACGGGAGCACCTACTACTTCACCGACTACGTCCACACTAAGGGCTTCACGAAGATCGGTAACGACTACTACATTTTCAATGCCGGAAACGGCAAGATGTATAAGGATGCCACCATGTGGGTCGGTGCGAACAGCTACGGGATCGAAAGTGGTATGCATTACTTTGATGCCGACGGCAAGATGTTCATTCCGGATCTGGAGCATGGCGTCAAGCAGATCACCGAGGAAAATGGTAAGCTGTACTTTACTGTTGACGGCGTGAAAATGACGAACGGCCTGTATGAGCTGGACGGCGAATACTATTTTGCGCAGTACAGCGGCGAGCTGGCAGTGAATAAATCCGCCTATGCGGAAACGACGCTGCTGAGCGGAAACGGCTGGTATGGTTTCGGCGCAGATGGAAAGCTGATCAAGACAGGCTTTATCAGCGGTGGCGACGGGAACTATTATTATACGAACGGTGTCCGTGCCAAGGGGTTCACGAAGATTGGCGACGACTATTACCTTTTCAATGCCGGCAGCGGCAAGATGTACAAGGATGCCAATATGTGGGTTCCCGCTAACGATTACGGTGTTGAGCCCGGTATGCATTACTTTGATGCCGACGGCAAGATGTTCGTCCCGGACTTGGAGCATGGCGTCAAGCAGATCACCGAGGAAAATGGTAAGCCGTACTTTACCATTGACGGCGTGAAAATGGCCAACGGCCTGTATGAACTGGACGGTGAGTATTACTTTGCACAGTACAGCGGCGAGCTGGCAGTGAATAAATCCGCCTATGCGGAAACGACGCTGCTGAGCGGAAACGGCTGGTATGGTTTCGGCGCAGATGGAAAGCTGATCAAGACAGGCTTTATCAGCGGCGGTGACGGGAACTATTATTACACGAATGGCGTACGCGCCAAGGGCTTCACAAAGATCGGCGACGACTATTACCTTTTCAATGCCGGCAGCGGCAAAATGTACAAGAACGCCAATATGTGGGTAGGCGCGAACAGCTACGGGATCGCGGGAGGTATATACTACTTCGGTGCCGACGGCAAGATGGCGGCTCAATAAAGCACATAGCGGTATCAGTAACATTTGAACAGTGCGGGGCTTCACGGTGCCCGTGAAGCCCCGCACAAACTATGTGTCATGAGAATTGAAACTTTAGTTGTTACAATTGACCAAAGTGACCATTCACTGGTGGCAAGAATGAATCTGCAGACAGACGCGGTGGTCGGCAATCAATGTCAATGTACCTCCAGAGAAGAGCTTTTCTTGAAAAATGGAAAAGTAACTTATTTGAATATGGCCGAGCGGGGAGTAGGCAAGAATCGGAATATCGTTTTGCAAAACGCGACGGCGGATATATGTGTTTTTGCTGATGACGATATGACGTTTGTGGATGGCTATCCGCAGATCGTTGAAAGGGCGTTTGAGGAGTGTCCGAGGGGCGACGTACTGATTTTTAATCTGATCGAGAAACGACCGAGACGTTATGTGAATAAGAAAATAAATCGGATCCGCCAGTATAACTATGCAAAATATGGAGCGGCCCGTTTGGTGATCCGACGCCAACGCATTGCTGACGCAGGCATCACCTTTAGTACCATGTTTGGCGGAGGAGCGCGCTATGGATCCGGTGAAGATACCATTTTTTTGAAGGAATGCTTAGATAAGGGGCTGCGGCTGTACGCCGTTCCCTATGCGATCGCTGAGATAGATCAAGATGCCGCATCCAGCTGGTTTACAGGGTATACCGAGAAGTACTTTTATGATAAGGGCGCGCTGTATGCCAGTCTGTATCCGCGGATATGGAGGATGATCGCGGTAAGATTCCTGCTTCGGCACAGCAACACCTATAAGAACCACATGCCCTTTGGGGCAGCCCTGAAGAGTATGCTGCGTGGCGGAACAGATTTTCCGGCGGAGAGAAAGAGGTATGACGAATGCGGTTCAGCATAGTTGTTCCCGTGTACAATACAGAGAAGCTTCTGGGGGACTGCGTAGGCTCAGTCCTGGCGCAGACCTACACAGATTGGGAATTGCTGCTGGTGGACGATGGTTCCACAGATGGAAGCGGGACGCTGGCGGACTCCTTTGCCAAGTTGGATGGACGTATTCATGCGTATCACCAAGAGAATACCGGACAATTTTTTGCCAGATGCGCCGGGATTGACCGGGCAGTGGGGGACTATGTTCTTTTTCTGGACAGCGACGACACATTCACAGACGACTGTCTGGAGAAGGTGGAGGCGGCGTTAAGGCGGCAGGCGGCGGATATTGTTATGTTTGCCGGCAGTATTATGGAGAACGGGCAGAATACCGGAAGATGTATTGGTAAGATTTCTTTGGCCGAAAACAATATAAGTGTTAGCTGGCTCAAGGAAAAGCTGATTTCTTCACATGAGTTGAATTCACTGTGCCTGAAAGCGTTCCGGCGGAGCTTATTTGAAGACGATCATAATGATTATGGCGCGTTTAAGGGGACGTGCTGCGGCGAGGACAAGGTGCAGCTGCTTTATCCGGTGACGCGTGCCCAAAGCGCAATATATATCCCGGAATGTCTTTACCAATACGACCACCGCGAAAACAGCACGATGCGTAAATTTGCAATCAGCACGATTCCGAGAATGATTGCAAATGAGATGTATTTGATGCTCTATCGATACATGCGGGAATGGGGAATGGACGGTCCCGAATATCAGGAACTGGTCGCGGTGTATTATTTAAGAAATTATTTGTCGGTTTATTTTGGATTGCGTAAGTGGTGTACTACGCTGCGGGAACGGTGGGTGTTCCGCCGCTATCCATGGAGAACGAGTGTTAATAGGGAAGCCTTTCGCTACTGCTTCAGTGATAAGCTTGCAGTGAAGGAAAAATTCAAGCTGCTGGTGGCGCGATTACATATTTGACGGGAGACACGGCGAACCCATGAATGAGCAGGAAAAGAAGTCAAGACGCAATATTATTACCACACTGGTCAATCAGCTTGTTGCCACAGCTTGCGGGGTCATTGTGCCGCGGATCTTTATTGGTTCGTTTGGCTCGGAGGCTTATGGTATATCTGTCTCGATTACACAATTCCTGTCTTATATTACGTTACTGGAGGGCGGTATTGGCGGGGTGGCCAGAGCGAAGCTGTATGGTCCCCTGGCCCGCAGAGATCAGAGGGAGATCGGCGCGGTTTATTATGCAGTAAAGCGCTTTTTTTACTATGTGGCCGCATTTTTCCTCGTTTACAGCCTTGTGCTGGGTTTGCTGTATTATGACATTGCCCGCGTTACGATTTTTTCAAGAACATATGTTTTTGGCCTTGTTCTGGTCATCAGTCTGACAACACTGGCGAAATATATGGGTGGGTTGGCGAATCTGACGCTGATCGCCGCCGACCAGAAGCAGTATGTCAACAACATCATCACCATAGGTATAACACTTATCAATACGTTGGCAATTATTATCCTGACGGGGAGCAAATGTGACCTGATATGGGTGAAACTTGGCAGCAGCCTGATTTTTGTTGTTCGGCCGCTGCTATATGCAGTTTATGTAAGAAGGCACTACTCCCTTCCCAAGATGGGAAAAGGAGAGGCGGTTCTTGAGCAGAAATGGACAGGGATCGGCCAGCATATTGCATATTTTCTGCATACAAACACAGATATCGTTTTGTTGACTCTTTTTGCCGATGTCCGCTTGGTCGCGGTGTATTCCGTGTATAGTCTGGTCATCAGCAGCATCCGGGCGATAGCGGAAGCTTCTTCGGGCGGCATGGAAGCAGCCTTTGGTGAGTTGATCGCAAAGGGACAGATCGAGGAACTCCGGAAAGCGTATTATCGGTATAAAGTGCTGCTTACCGCGGTTACGACGACATTATTCTGCTGTACGGGAATCTTGATCGTGCCGTTTGTGCGGCTTTATACAAGCGGGATAACAGACGCGGATTACATACAGCCCATGTTTGCGGTGATCCTTTTAACGGCTGAAGCTGTCAACTGTCTGATTCTACCGTGTGCCAGTCTTCCCATTGCGGCGAACCACATAAAACAAACGAAATGGGGCGCTTATGGGGAGGCGGCGATCAACGTTCTGCTGTCCTGTCTGCTGATGCAATGGGATCCTCTTCTGGGAGTCGCGCTGGGAACACTGACCGCAACGCTTTTCCGGGGTGTATTTTATATGATTTATTCATCCAGACATATCCTTTGCGTTCCCGTTTACAAAAGCATACTTGTGCTTTTGGGTACGCTGCTTTTCATGGAAACCGGGATATCCGTGGGAGATTATCTTATCGCGCGGGTTGAGATCGGAAACTATTTTCAATGGATCCTGTGCGGTGCAATCACTTTTACCGCAATTGGTGTACCGGTGGGAGCCGCTGCGTATTTTTGCATGAAAAGACATGCGTGAGACCGCTAAAAGCGTAAAGCATGGGAGATTATTAGTTGAGGGAGACTGAACGACCAATGAAGCGTATCCTGATCGTCAATAACAATATGCATATTGGAGGCGTGCAGAAAGCTTTGGTCAACCTGCTTCAAGAAGTGCATAGCGATTATGAGATCACGCTGCTTTTGTTTTATAGGGGAGGGGAACTGCTATCAGAGATCCCGGAGGATGTAAAGGTAATCATAGCGAATACGCCGTTTCGCTACTGGGGGATGACAAGGCAGGATGCCAGTAATTTGGGGGAGCGAATTGTGCGGATCTTCTGGGCTGCGGCAGTTCGCGTTTTGGGAAAAGGACAGGTACTTCCGCTGATTTATCCGCTTCAGGACAGCCTGAAAGAATATGATGCTGCGATATCATACCTACATAGCGGGCCGGATCGTATATTTTACGGCGGCTGTAATGAGTTTGTTTTGCACTGTGTGAATGCGAAAAAAAAGATCACTTTTTTACACTGTGACTTTGAAAAAATACATGCCGCATCTCTGTATAATATGCGGATATATCAGCAATTTGATCAGATCGCGGCCTGTTCGTCAGGATGCAGAGATTCGTTTTTGAAAGCTATGCCCCAAATGGCGGATAAAACGACCGTCGTAAGGAATTTCCAGAATTTTCAAGAAGTGAGACGGAAGGCACAAAAAGCGCCGGTCGTTATGGAGACGGACAAGCTGAATATCGTTACGGTGGCTCGATTTGGAAAAGAAAAAGGGGTTTTGCGTGCTATTCAGGCTATCGCTGATCTTGGAGCAGAAGCAAGAAAGCTCCATTACTATCTGATTGGAAACGGAGCAGAATATGCTGCGGCGGTGGAAAAAATTCGGGAACTGAAACTGACGGATGTTGTGTCTTTGCTTGGCGAGCTTGAGAACCCCTATGGATACATGCAGGCCGCGGATGTGCTGCTGATACCATCCGTTTCCGAGGCGGCGCCAATGGTGATCGGTGAAGTAGCCTGCTTAGGAACGCCTGTGTTGACTACGGCGACTTCGTCAGCGTATGAAATGGTAGAACAGCCCGGTTTGGGCTGGGTGTGCAAAAATACTGTGGAAGGGATAAAAAACGGAGTTGAGGTTTTGCTATCCCGGCCGGATGTCCTTCAAGAGAAGCGCAAGCATATGCGAACATTGACGTTCGATAATGCCTGCGCACGGAAACAATTTTCGGAGTTGATAGAGCAAGATGCGAATTGCTAGAATTGCCAATATAGGAAATACAGTCACAGACCCCCAAAAGCGTTATCGTGCGGGGTGGCTGCTGATAGGCTGTCTTGCTATTTCAGCGTTTCTCTGTTATGGGCAGATCAGAAACAGCAAAGTGTTACTCGCTGTATGTCTGTTGAGTTTTTTGGGTTTTGTTGTTTTGGCATGCAGCCGCAACGCTGTGTTTGCGGTTCTGCTATACTTTTTGCCATGGAGTCCTTTACTAAGACTGGATAACAAAAGCGTTTCCTTTTTTACCATTGCTTTGCTTATTGTCTGTCTCGAATATTGCTTAAAGGATCATTTGTCATTCAATACATATCAGTCGGTACTTGCTTTTTTTCTGATGCTTTTGACCTTGACAGCAAAGCTGTGGCAAGGGAATCCGATCCAGAATAACTACCTGTTTTTTGTATGTATGCTGTTTCTGCTGCCCGGCGTAGTGGAGAAAAGCAATGCAGTGTCTTTCGAGGAGGCTACGTTGTTTTTCGCGGCAGGCGTTATCGCAGCAGCGCTGATCGCACAACAAACGGCGGGACTTCCGAATATATCAAAATATATCAATGTGCATTCTTATTTGAGCATTACTCGTCGCTCGGGCTTTTATGGTGACCCTAATTTTTACGCGGCGCATATTACGGCGTGTATGGCAGGCGTGCAGCTTTTGCTGAGCCGGGAGGAAAAGCGGGGACATCAGCTTGCGCTGCTTGCCATAATGATCTTGCTGATCTATTGCGGCTTGCTATCCGCCTCCAAGTCGTTTGTGTTTGTTACTGCGGGATTATTTTTAGTGTGGGTGCCGATTTTGCTGGAGAAAGGGCATCGTGCCAGTAAATTCCGGCTGCTGATCGGGATATTATGCGCAGGAGTGGTGATTTTATCATCCTCGGCTTTTGAACCGCTTTTTCGGGTTATTGATGACCGCTTTTCTTACGCGGCCAATCTTTCCCAGCTGACCACAAAACGCACAGATCTATGGATGGATTATCTGAATGAGTTTGCCCACAATGTGCCGCTGACGCTTTTGGGGCAAGGCTATACATCCGTTACGCTGCACGGTTGGGCTTCTCATAATACGATCATACAGAGTGTATATCAGTTTGGACTGCTGGGGGCTCCGCTTCTTTTTTCCTGGGTTGCCCTGACATTAAAAAGAGTACAGCGGGGACTGAAGAACAGCTGCTCGAACTGGAGATATACGATCCTTATGATTGTTGGCGTTGTGGTGCCGTGGATCGCGCTGGATATCCTGTTCTTTGACGAATTTTTTCTTTTGCCGGTATATGTGGTTCTGGGGAGTCACTATTCAAAAGAATAAAGTGCATATAGCTATGTCCGGGAAAAGCGAAAGAGGAAAGAGCGGTTCGTGTGAGGTACTGCCTTGCCGATATTGCGGGGGCTGCTGCTGGCGAATATGGGAGTTGCACAAATATGATACGGGAAAATCAGAGACTGTTAAACCAATTGAATGTGCTAACGGACGGCGCTGTGACCTTTGTTGCGATGCTGCTGTCTTACTGGCTGCGTTTTGATGTGCTTTCCGGCGATCGCACACTATCGTTTGGACATTATGTGTGGCTGGGAGTAGGGGCGGCGCTGTTGCTGCTGGTTGTATATGCGGTGGCGGGCTTATATGGATCGTTTCGCATCAGACGATTTCATGTGGAATCCGGCCGTGTTACCGCGCTGAATATACTGGTGGCGCTTGTGGTTATGGCATCCATGTATTTGCTGCGCTTTTCAGATACATCACGTTTAACGGTCGTTTTTTTCTATGTAATAAGCACGATACTGCTGATTGGAAAACGCGCGTGTTTACGCATGATTTTGCGGCATTATCGGGCCATGGGGTATAACCAAAAGCATGTACTGCTGGTTGGAGACGGTGAAAATGCGGAGACTTATATGGAGAAAGTTGCGGCTGATCGAAATTTTGGGTTCGATGTTATAGGATACCTAGCGAACTGTGAGTCTGGGATCGAACTGCCATATTTGGGTACCTACAGTCAGTTGGAAGAAGTGCTTCGGCGCACACAGCCTGATGAGGTTGTGGCGGCGCTGCCCGCGGAGGATGGCGGCTGGATGGCTCAAATCATCCAAACATGTGAAAAGGACGGTACAAAGCTGTCGGTCGTGCCATATTATACAAAGTACCTGTCTTCTAATCCACAGATCGACAACGCAAATGGACTGGCGCTGATCAACCTGCGCAGAATACCGCTGGATAATCTGGGCAATGCATTTATAAAGCGTACCACAGATATCCTGGCTTCGCTGTTGCTGATTGCTTTGACATCGCCATTGATGCTGGTTGCGGCGATTGGCGTAAAGCTGTCCTCTCCGGGGCCGATTATATTTAAGCAGGAGAGAGTAGGAAAGGACAAAAAGACGTTTTATATGTATAAATTCCGGTCCATGAAGACGAACTCCAGTGAGAATACCGGGTGGAGCAAAAATGAAGACAACCGAAAAACGTGGTTTGGATCATTGATCCGGAAGTGCTCAATAGATGAATTGCCGCAATTTTTCAATGTGCTAAAAGGGGATATGAGTCTGATTGGTCCACGGCCTGAATTGCCGTTTTTTGTGGAGCAGTTCAAGGAAGAAATCCCTCGATATATGGTGAAGCATCAGGTGCGGCCCGGTATTACTGGCTGGGCACAGGTCAATGGTTTGCGTGGCGATACCTCAATTAAAAAGAGAATTGAGTACGATTTATATTATATTGAAAACTGGACATTGGCATTTGACTTACGAATTCTGTTTATGACGGTCTTTTGTATGTTCAATAAGGAGAAGATACAGAAACGGCCTGTTAAAAGACATTGATTGGTTTTGTAATAGTTGTTTGAAGAGAATAGGTTTTTCACGTGCTCATTAAATGATCAGATGATTTCGTGCTGGTTTGCCTGCAGAACAAGACACGGGGTGTTTTGACGCTTACGATTCACAGCAAACAAAAAATCACCGGACATCGGTCGATGTCCGGTGATTTTCGTATCTGTTCACTTGTTCAGTATCCGCATGAACTCCTCGCCGGTGATGGTCTCCTTCTCATAGAGGTAGGTGGCCAGCT
>USMI01000004.1 GCA_900555735.1 uncultured Eubacteriales bacterium
CCGTTATCAGATGACCTCGTTCCTGTTCTATCTGTGTACCTATGAGCTGAATTCGAGAAACGAAGCATAATATAATGCAAGAGGTGCATGAAGGGCATTCCCCTTCACGCACCTCTTTTCGTATGAGCACCGCGCATTCGCGTCTATTCTGGTGTGCTACTCCGCCGCGTCCTCGAGCCCCAGCAGCTGTGCAGGCAGGGTATGCGTCATGCGGCGCAGTGCATCGCGGCTCACGCCGTGCGCCTCCATCTCGTGAAGGTATTGCGCCATTGCATATTCCCACGGCGGATCCGCCGGGTCGCCGCAGTCGGTGGACAGGATCGTGTTGTCCGCCCCTAATTGGCGGATGGCCTCTGCATTCCGCGCCACATTGCTGACCCACTGTCCGTTCGGCAGCGGCTGGCGGAAGCAGCGCTCCAGCACCACGTGATAGTCCGTGACAAGCTCCTTCTGCTGCGCGATGCTCATGTCCACGACCCAGTATTCCGGGTGTGTAATGACGATCTTGCGGACGCCGGCGATCCGCGCGGCGTCCACGACACTGCAGCTCTCCTCCGGAGAGATGTGCCCCGTGGCCAGCACCGCGTCATACTCCTTTATGAGCTTGCAAATCTCGCGCAGCTCCGGCAGCAAAAAGCCTCGTTCATTTGTCATTTGGATGCCGCCGCTTTTCCCTCGTTTTCGGTATTCGTTGGCTGCATCCACCGTGGGAAGCCAAATCACCTTCGCACCCATGGTCAGCGCGGTCTGCACCGCGGCGGGATTAAGCCCGCCGGCCTCGCGGTTCAGCACCAGCCCGCCGAACATATAGAACGAGTTGTCGGGATGAGCCTTTCGGTTATAGGCGTTGCACAGGGCGGCTCTGGCCACTGTTGCGCAATGATGCCCCTTCATAACGATCGCCCTTGCGCCTGCGCGGACGGCGGCGTCCGTCAGCTCCAAATCGTTATAGGTGCGCTGGATGACATCCGGTGCGGTGTGAACATGCATATCGATAACGCCATCCAGACGTATCTGCGATGCCGTGGTCATATAGTCATCGCCTCGTTTCTGAGAAAAAAGGCCTGCCGCCCGTATTCGCAGACGGCAGGCCAAATGCTGTCATATTTACTCGATAGAAATGGACGTGCTGGTGGGGAGCTTCTTGACATCTTCCTTGGGAACAAGGACGGTCAGAATGCCGGACTCGTACTTCGCCTTGATGTTCTCCGGCTTGATGTTGCCCACAAAGAAGCTGCGGGAGCAGGCACCGGCGTAGCGCTCCTGGCGCAGGATACGACCCTTCTTATCCTCCTCGTCCTTGTCCAGACCCTTCTGGGCGCTGATGGTCAGGTAGCCGTCCTTCATGTCCACGCTGATCTCATCCTTCTTAAAGCCGGGCAATTCCACCGCGAAGCGATAGCCCTTGGCATCGTCCGTCTCGCGGATGTCGGTCTTCATCAGATTTCTCGCGTGCTTGCCGAACAGCGGGCTGTGACCTCTAAAAAAGCTGTCGCCAAAAATGTCATCAAACATATTCTCACCGTAAATGTTGGGTACCATAAAAATGCCTCCATTCGATCTATTATCATATAGGTTTAATATGTAAACGCTCCGGCGCGGCAAACCGCGCCAAAGCTCAATGCAAGCGTTACGCGTCCTTTGTTTTGGCAATGCAGGCATATACGATGCAACTGACGCCTTCCAGCAGGAACACGATGCCCACTGTTACGCCAATGGCCGCTACGCTAACCCAAGGATCCATCATGCACACGAAGCCGGCTGCCATCAGCAGAATGCCCAGCGCCAGCACCCAGCCCCAGCCGCGAACACCGAGAACATGCAGATCCAGCGCTCCCACGAACCGGGAAATACCGGAGAACAGCAGCCACAGCGTGAATAGAAACGGCAGCGACAGCATGGTAAACCACTGGTTGAACAGCAGAAACAGCGACATGATAACGGTCAGAACACCGTCCAGCATCAGCCAGCCGGATCCGATCAAAACGCCGCACATGCGTGCGGCCACGGCGACCTCAATGATGCCAGACGCCAGCATAAAGGCGCCCAGCAGAAACCCCGCAGAGAGAACAGCCACATCTTGATTGCACAAACAGTAGATACCCGCAATGATCAGCAACACACCTGCTGCAATGTTTATAATACGAAAGGAATTTTCTTGCATAATGCTCACTCTCCTTCTAATTCGTTGTTTTTTCTCTGGTTTACGGCTGTATTTTATTCTTTCCTCTTGAAAAAGCAACGGAATAACGGTACAATAAAGAAAAAAAGAATTGTGCCAACAGCACAAGCCCGGAGGGAAAGTGTTATGGAGCAGGAATGGAGCGACCGTATCGATGGTCTACTGTCTGAGTTTTTATTACAGGATGATCTGCAGCAGCTGACTTTGGACACGGGGATGCTGCTGCAATGCCCGCTGCTGGTACTAGATGATACTTTTCACGTCAGAGCGCACTTTCTGCCGCCGTCCTTTTCCGACGAGGTTTTTCGGAACGCCGTGCGCTGCGGCGAGATTACCTATGAGGCAGGGGCGGTCATCAGCAAAAGCCCTGCGCTTTCCGGTGGGACGGCGGACTATATCAAACTGGTAGACAGCGTGTACCCGCGTCGGTTCGCGCCGCTGATCAGCGCGGGCGTCCGGCTGGGCTACCTGGTGTGCGTGGATACGGACGGTCATTTGCGGGAAATACCGGATGATGTCTGGCTGATAGTGAGCCGCATACTGGCTAAGCAGCTGTTTGTAGAGACGAGTCGGCAGGATAGGCCGTTTGAGACAGCACAGGACATTTTGATGCATCTGTTGGACGGAGGATTTCAATCCGCACCCTATTTTTGGCTTCAGGCAGCCGGTACGTATCTCGCGGACTTTCACCCCTCCGCTTTCGCACTCATCGACCTGACCGCTTACCATAACCTGTATCTGGGCAAGCGGCATCTGAAGGATGAGGTCAACACGCGATTTCCGGATTCGCACTCTTTCCTATACCGTGGAGACGTTTTTCTGTTTCTCCATGGAAACGGGGAAAAGAGCGTTTTTGCCGATGTGGTGAAGGAATTCCAGTTGAAGGTCGTCATATCCGAGGGGCCGGGCGACCTGTTCTCGCTTCCGGCGCTTTACCGCACAGCACATGAGGCCTTGGAGCTGATGCGGGACGAGCGTTTCCATAGCGGTAATATTTGCACAGTGGCACAGCTGCGTACACCACTGCTGCTGAAGAATCTGGAGCTGCGCGGAGACCTGATCGCCCGGGATGTACAGCGGCTTGCCGCCCACGACAGGGAAAGGAATACGCAGTACTGTGAGACGCTTTACCACTACCTGACATGCAGCCGGTCACTGAAAAAGACCTGCGATGCCCTTTTTACCCACCGGAACACCGTGCTCTATCGTATCCGCCGTATGCAGGAGGAATTTCGACTTCCCTTGGACGAGCCATCCGCCCATGCAGATTTGCTGCTGAGTGTGTCGCTGGTCCTGTTCCAGCAGAAAGGACCGGATTTCTTCCTCTGCACCGCAGGAGAGGCAGGTCGCCCAGAGCAGGAGAAATAAACAACAAAGCAACAGCAGGGGTGAAGCCACAGCGCTTCACCCCTGCTGTGTTTATGTGTTCTGCGGTCGCCATCGTCCGTGCAGGGCTGCGATAACCACCTGCGTATTTTTTGAACGGCTTCACTGCTGTAAGAGCTTTTCCCGGCAACAACGATACCCGCCAGCATTTCTGCCACAGAAAGCCACATCAGGATACCTGAGGTAAAATTCTGCACGTCAGTTCCGCCAACTGTCCCTGACATGGCGCTGCTGGCGATACCAAGAACGATAAGGAGAAGACCATAGAGAATACCCTTCTGCCGTTCCAGCTCCTGTGTGCGGCGCAGCAGATCAAGGATCTGCGCCTCGTCGTATACGCGCACGCTGTCCTCCACCGCGTCCTCGCCGTCCATCAGCTCCGGAAGTGTCACATGGAGTGCATCACAGAGCTTTTGGATGATACTGTAATCTGGCATACATTTCCCGTTTTCCCATTTTGAGATGGTCTTGTTGGACACGCCGAGTTGCTCCGCCAACTGCTCCTGCGTCAGATTCTGTTCCTTGCGCTTGCGCGCGATGTAGCCGCCGATGGCTGTTTGATTCATTGGGATTGCCTCCTGTGTCGAAGCTGCTTTGAGCATACGACAAAACCGGCGTTCTGAATATCCCCCGGCGGTAGAATTTGGGGAGAATACAGGTCAGTGCAGCGCCTTGGTGGGGCAAGCCCTCGTACATTCGTAGCAGAGGATGCACTCCGTCCCATTTTTCCGCCTGCGGGATTCCTTGTTGACCTCCACGTTCATAGGGCAGACCCGCAGGCACTTGCCGCAATGGATGCACTTCTCCTCGTCGCAGTGGACGCGCAGCAGGGAAAAATAGCTCATGGGCTTGAGGAACACCGTGATGGGACACAGATACTTGCAGAATGCCCGGTTGTCCTTGAACGCGAATGCCAGCGCGATGCCCGCGGCATAGTAAAGCGCATTTCCGGCGAGGAACAGCCAGAACATGATCTGCTCCAAGTGCGCGGTTTTCATCAAAAAGAGTCCGGATACCAGTGCCAGTGACAGGACGAATATTACATAACGCAGAACGCCCAGCCTTTCTCTTCGCGGCTTCTGCGACTGCTTGTAGGGCAGAAAGTCCAGCACCATGGCCGTCCAGCAGGCATAGCCGCACCAACCGCGCCCGAACAGCAGCGGCCCGAAGATCTTCGCCACCGCGTAGTGGATGGTCGCCGCCTCAAATACGCCGAGGAACAGGTAGTACCAGAACCCCTCGATCTGCATATTCTCGTGGGAGATCACGCCAAGGTACAGCAGCATATAGCTGCCCACCGCCAGCTGCACGAAATGGCGGGCATAGCGTTTCCCAGCGGTGAACAGCGCCGTTCCCAGCCCAAGGCAGGCACCGATGTAGCTGAAATTCAGCAGGTAGAACAGATTGTCCTTTGTGAGCCACAGCGTGACCGCCACCACCTCAAAGAGCAGAAACAGCAGCATAGACGGCACATATTTGCGAGATCCGTTATTGCGTTTCATCGTTGTCCGCTTGCTCCTCCGATTTTCTGTTCTGTCTCAGCACGCCGACGGCTGGGCCGACGCAAAGGCCCACAGCAACACCCATCATCATGCCAAGTCCGATATCATCCATCACGATCCCGAAAAGGACACCGAGGCTCAGTCCCACGGCAAGACCGATTCCGCTGTCGCCAGCCTGCACCGGCTCTTTTTGCGCCTGATCTCTCTGCGCGGTTTTATTATTTTTCATCAACGGCTTCCTCTCGCATCGTGTTTCCCTGCGGCGCTACATCCGGCACTCGGAATACCAAAATCGCCTTGCAGGAATTGGTCACGGAGAACGTCACCAGCTCCCAACCTTCCTGTGCCTTTTCATTGGCGATCTTCTCAATGGCTGCTGCCATTTTCTTTGCTCTTGGCGCATAGTCCGTCACAATTGTTTTGTAGGTCATCAGAACACCTCTTTCCCTTGCTTTCGGTAACCGTTATAAAATGGAGATGGCGCCTTTGTCCCACATCGTCATCTCTCATGCGGCCATCTCAAGGGTGGCCGAATATTTACAATGCTCAGCTTCACCCTAACGCCTGCAAGTAAAATATGCAGCCATAACTCTGTAAAATAGCAGTAAAGTGGTTCTGTGCCATGAGGACTGACCGCGCAGGAGGGATGCTGGAAGAAGCAGGGACGGAATTACGCAATACGTCAATATTGCTTTTTATATAAAGTGTCAATTTTTTTCGCTTGTGCATCCAGCACAAGTCATTTTTTCTTTATTGTATCGACAGCTTCTTGCGTTTGCAAGAGGAAAAGCTAAAATATACCGCAGAAAGGGAAAAAAGGGAACGCCGATACTCCCAAAACATATACCGTGTACGATTTCTTGGAGGGATTAATCATGAAATGCGAAAACTGCGGCAGAAATGAAGCGAATTTTGTGTATCGCAGCAACATCAATGGAAAGACAGAGGAGCATCACCTCTGTCAGGACTGCGCAGAAAAGCTGGGATACACCCAGCGGTTCTTTTCCCAGAGGCCATCCATGATGGAGCGCTTTTTTGGAGACAGCAACGTTTTCAACTCTGTGCCAGCCATGATGGGTCGGATGCTGGAAAGTCCTCTCGATGATTTCTTCGATGCCATGCCCGCTATCGGTGCAGCGTCGGCGCAGGATATTCAGGAGGAGAAAAAGGACAGCCTGCTGAGCCGTGAGGAGCAAAGCCGGTTCTCCTACCGGCGCCAGATGAATGCACTGAGGCTGGCACAGGAGAAATCCATCCGCGAGGAGGACTTCGAGCGAGCCGCCCAGCTGAGAGACCAAATCCGCCAGTTGGAGGAAATGCACAAAGAAGCCGAAGCGTCCGAAAAGGACGGCAAGGAAAGCAAGTAAAGCGTAGACCTAAGAGAAAGACACATTCCACGACAAAAGAGGTATTGAACTATGGATGAAAGTAAATTTACTCCTACTGCGGAAGAGGCTTTGCAGCTGGCTCAGGAGGCTGCTGGCGAATTGGGTCACGGCTACATGGACACAGAACATCTGCTGCTGGGCTTGATGCGGGAGGACGAGGGGATCGCCCACACCGTATTGGCGGAGGCGGGTCTTACTGATGATCTGCTGACAGAAATGATCCGCAAAAGCGCAGGTGCCGGGGCTTCCGGCAGCGGCGGCACCGCACAGGAGCTGAGCCCCCGCGCCAAGCACGTGCTGCAGATCGCCATGGAGGACGCTGCCCGGGGCGGTTATGCCTATATTGGCACAGAGCATCTGCTGGCCGGTATTCTCCGCGAGGGCAACAATATGGCAGTCCGCCTCTTGCGGTCTGCCGGTGTGGATGCCCGCCAGCTGTACACAGCGTTGATGGAAAAGCTCACCGCTACGTCCCGCGCACAGAACGGCGACGGCAGCTCTCCGGCTGCCGAAGGCGCCGAGATGAATGGCAAGGGCAATAAGGCACTGTCGGAATTCAGCCGTGACCTGACGGCTGCCGCCAGAACCGGTAAGCTGGATCCTGTCATCGGACGTGATGATGAGATCCAGCGGGTGATCCAGATTTTGTCCCGCCGCACCAAGAACAATCCCTGCCTGATCGGTGAACCCGGCGTCGGCAAGACGGCCATCGCCGAAGGGCTGGCGGAGAAGATCGCCGCAGGCGATGTGCCGGACAATCTGCTGGACAAGAAGCTGCTGTCGCTGGATCTTTCCGGCATGGTGGCCGGCACCAAGTACCGGGGCGAATTTGAGGAGCGCATCAAGAAGGTGATGCAGGAAGCTAAGAAGGACGGCAACATTATCCTCTTTATCGATGAGATTCACACCATCGTTGGCGCAGGCTCCGCTGAGGGCGCTGTGGACGCCGCCAACATCCTCAAGCCGGCTCTCAGCCGCGGTGAGATTCAAATCATCGGCGCAACAACCCTGAACGAATACCGCAAGTATATCGAAAAGGATGCCGCTTTGGAGCGCCGTTTCCAGCCGGTGACAGTGGGCGAACCCAGTCAGAAGGCTGCGCTGGAGATTCTGAAGGGCCTGCGGCAGAAGTATGAGCAGCACCACGGCCTGCATATTACCGACGAGGCTTTGAAGGCCGCTGTAGAGCTTTCTTCCCGGTATATCAACGACCGGTTCCTGCCGGACAAGGCCATTGACCTGATGGACGAGGCCGCCAGCCGTGTGCGGATGGAGCAGGAAGAGCCCTCCGAGGAGCTCAAGAGTCTGGAGGAAAAGCTCAACACCATTGCCGCAGACAAGGAAGCCGCCATCGCCGCCCAGGACTTTGAAAAGGCAGCCCAGCTGCGGGATACCGAGAAGGAGTATAAGAAGCAGCTGGATGTTGAGCGCGATAAGCGCCGCAAGAACAATCAGACACACCGGGACGTGACCGAGGAGGACATTGCCGCTGTGGTGTCCGGCTGGACCGGCGTCCCTGTGACACGTCTCACCGAGGACGAAAGCCAGCGCCTACTGCACATGGAGGAGACGCTGCACAAGCGTGTCGTGGGGCAGGACGAGGCGGTAAAGGCCGTGGCTCGTGCCATTCGCCGCGGTCGTGTCGGCTTGAAGGATCCCAAGCGTCCCATCGGCTCGTTCCTGTTCCTGGGCCCCACCGGTGTCGGCAAGACGGAACTGTGCAAGTCTCTGGCAGAAGCCATGTTCGGCGATGAAAACGCCATGATCCGCATTGATATGTCCGAATACATGGAGCGCCACACGGTGTCTCGCCTGGTCGGTTCTCCTCCGGGATATGTTGGCCATGATGAGGGCGGCCAGCTGACGGAGAAGGTGCGCCGCAAGCCCTATTCCGTGGTGCTTTTCGATGAAATCGAAAAGGCGCACGAGGACGTCTGGAACATCATGCTCCAGATTCTGGACGATGGTCGTATCACCGACTCTCAGGGTCGTACCGTGGACTTCAAAAACACCGTTATCGTCATGACCAGCAACATCGGCGCCAAGGCGCTGACCGACGCCGGCGCCAAGCTGAGTGTTGACGCTGGAGACAAGAAAGCTGCAGAGGATGCTGACAAGGCCTATGAGCAGGCCAAGGAAACTGTCATGGAGGAGCTGCGCCGCACCTTCCGCCCTGAGTTTCTGAACCGTATCGATGACATCATCGTGTTCCGCGCACTGACGGAGCAGAATATCGAAGAGGTTGCCCGGCGGATGCTCAAGACTGTAGCGAACCGTATGGAATCCATGGGTATTCGTCTGGATGCCTCCGAGGAAGCCGTGAAGGAGTTGGCGCGAGAGGGCTTTGATCCCAAGTATGGCGCACGTCCTCTGCGTCGGGCTATTCAAAATAAGGTGGAGGATACCGTAGCTGAAAGGATGCTGGATGGTACCCTCAAGGCCGGTGATACCGCCAAGCTGTCTGTGAAGGACGATAAATTGGTTGTGACCAAGTAACCAACAACAAAATGCCGCCGGAAAGGGCGGCATTTTGCCGCTCGTCTCTCTGGTTCATGCTATGTCTGTACGGCCGCGTTGTTATTTTTCAGGCGACGCAGAAATTTTCCTCGGCCTTCCCCCGACTGGTACTATGCTATGCCGTGCCGGGAATGATATGTTGTGCTGGGTACATTGACTCTTGCTTTTTAACAGGACATAGAATATGCTGGAAACAAAAAACGAGGTGTGCCTATGAATCTGTTGATGACACTGGATCGAAACTACATCCCACAGCTGAATGTGATGCTGTTCTCCGCGCTGCATAGCGACAGTGCCGCGTATTTTGACGTGTACCTGCTGCACGACGAGGGACTGTCGGAGGCGGACGTGGCGGAAACACGAACGCTGCTGGGACAGCGGGGCGCACTGCACCTGATACAGGTGGACGAGAGCGGGCTGGCGGACGCGCCGACTTCTGACCGTTACCCGAAAGCCATTTACTACCGCATTTTTGCGGCCAAATATCTGCCGGACACGCTGGAGCGGGTGCTGTATCTCGACCCGGATATTGTGGTGCGGCAGAGCCTGCGGGAGTTGTATGAAATGCCCATGGGCACAGCGTTTTTCGCGGCGGCCACCCATATCCGCGGCTTTCTGCACCGTTTCAATGAGCTGCGGCTGGACATGGACGAGGACAGTCCCTATATCAATTCCGGCGTCATGCTGATGAATTTGCAGGCTCTGCGGGCAGAACAGGATACGCAGGCGGTATTCGACTATATGAACGCCCACAAGGGACGGCTCATGCTGCCGGATCAGGACATCATCAGCGCCCTGTACGGCCAGCGCATCCTGCCGCTGGATCCCATCCGCTACAATATGACGGAGAAGTTGTTCGCCCTCCACCGGCGCAACGGGGACGGCATGACGCTGGAGGACGTGCGGCAGCAGTCCGCGGTCATCCACTACTGCGGGCGGAACAAACCGTGGAAACCGGGGTATATAGGTGAACTGAACGTATTTTATGAGGAAGCGGTTTCCCAAATGGCGGAGAACAGTCATCTTTTTTGATTCGCTTTTATATCGTACATCTCGTACATCGCAACAAAGTGCGGCAGTTCAGCAACTGAACTGCCGCACTTTCACATCACCCCATGCGGCGTCGAAGGAGATGCTGCACAGCTTATCCTTGCGCTCCACCGAGTAAATGGGCAGCTGGCGCTGGGTGGCCGCCGCCGTGCGGGAGGCCGGATACAGCGTCACATAGAAAATGCCCGCCGCCACCGCCAGCGTACACAGTACTGCCAGCACCCGCCGGTGCAGCAGGAATATCCGCACCCGTTTCTCTTTCATATCGATCCCCGTCCTTTCTGGTGTCCAGCCTATGCGTGCCGGAGGGGAAAAATACCGGAGCACGGCAGCATAGAAGGGCGGGTAACGATCACCTTTTTACATTACGCAAGCCCGGAGAACAATTCCTGCGCCTCCAGCTGCAGGAGCTTGCTGACCTCCATGGCGATATCGTTGAGCGAACAATCCAGATCGCCGCGAAACCACTGCTTATAAAGGTTTACGATGCCGCCGGCAAAATAGCACACGCGCAGGCTGACCATCTTGAAATGGCGCATATGCTCAGGGATATCGCTGTCGTTTATCATATGGTCGGTAAAGGCCGCTTTCAGCTTCTCCATAAACATCTCGGAGCCGTTGGCACGAACCAGCGTGCGGTAAAATTCCACATCCTCCTCCAGATACCGGCTGAGCTTCAGCAGCAGCGGAGCCGGATTGCGGAAGAAGCTGGTATAGCGGAATTCCTTCAGCACCTCCAGCATCTTAGCGATGATCTCGTTTTCGATCTCCTCCGTCACGCCCCGCATATCGGGATAATGCGCATAAAATGTGGCGCGGTTTAGGTCGGCCCGCGTCACGATGTCCGTCACCGTGATCTTGGACAGATCCTTTTCCTTCAATAGCTGCGTGTAAGCCTCCCGGATCATGCGCCGGGAACGGATGGCGCTGCGGTATTCCGCTTTCTGTCCCATATTGTTCCTCCAAAAACCGGCAATTTTCATACAGATGTCGGATTTTATATATTTCATCAAAATTTGCTGGTCGTCTGTTTTCTTCATACTGAGTATACTGTCCACAGAAACAAAAAGCAACACCTGTATAAAATTAACAGACTGTAAGGAGGTCTTCTGTATGAGAAACTATGATCGTGTTCACCTTCGCAAGCCGGAGGGCATTGAGGAAAGAAAGGCTTATATTATCGTCGGCGGTATCGCCGGTCTGTCTGCGGCGGCGTTCCTTGTCCGTGACGCACAGATGCCCGGCAAGAACATCACCGTTTATGACCAGCTCCCCGTGTTCGGCGGTTCTATGGATTGTGCCGGAGCATCGGAGACCGGCTATGTGTCCCGCGGTGAGCGCGAGCTGGAGCCGTACATGGAGTGCCTGTGGGATCTGTTCGGCAGCATCCCCTCCCTCTATGAAGAGGGCCGCACCGTGCTGGACGAGACCCGCGAGTGCAACAAGAACTGGGAGATCGACTCCAAGCACCGCCTGTGGGAGCAAGGCTTCCAGCCCCACGATGAGTCCACCATGGGCGTCACGCCTGAGATCCAGCAGCAGATGATCGAGATGATGCTGACAGAGGAGGACAGATTGGAGGATGTGACCATCGAGCAGTGGTTCAGCCCCGCCTTCTTCCAGAGCCAGCTCTGGTACTACTGGAGCTCCATGCTGGCGTTCCAGCCCTATCACAGCCTCATCGAGATGCGCCGCTACGCCGTGCGCTTCATGCACCAGCTGCACCTCATCAAGAGCCTGCGGGGCATCCTGCGCACCAAGTACGACCAGTACAACAGTCTGATCCGTCCTCTGGAGGTCTATCTGGCCGATCACGGCGTCAACTTCGTTTCCGGCGCAACGGTCACGGACATGGACATCAGAATCGAGGGCATCGACAAGACCGTCACGGCGCTGCATATCGTTGAGGGCAGCGACGAGCAGATCGTTCCCATCGCGGAAAAGGATCTGGTGTTCTTCACCAATGGCTCCATGACCCAGAACTCCACACAGGGCAGCATGACCGAGGCTCTCGTGATGAACCGCGACACCGTTCACAAGGGCTGCTTCTCCCTGTGGGAAAAGCTGGCCGCCAAGTGCCCGGAGTACGGCCATCCCGAGAAGTTCGCGTTTGATCCTGACAGGAGCAACTTTGTTTCCTGCTCCGTCACCGTGCGGGACTACCCCCAGTTCTTTGACTATCTGGCGGAAAAGACCGGCAACCCCACCGGTAAGGGCGGTTGCTCCACCTTCGTGGACGCACCGTGGTTCATCAACTACAACGTGCCCCTGCAGCCCATGGCCCCCGATCAGCCGGAGAACGTCCAGTTTATGTGGTTCTACGGCCTGCACGCCAACAACTGCGGCACCTATGTGAAGACGCCCATGACGGAGTGCTCCGGCGAGGAGATCATGCGGGAGTTCCTGTACTACTGCGGTTTGGAAGACAAGATCGGGGTCAGCGACCTGCCGAAGGTCAATCCGCCGAAGCTGCCCCAGACCATGCACGAGATCGTGGAGGCCATCAACCAGATCCCGCCCATGCCGGAATACTACGCCGAACGGAAGGAAAATCTGTGACACCTGTTTTTCATTTTCTTTCCCCCGTAAAAGACACCCGTACTTCTGCCGGAAGTACGGGTGTCTCTCTTTACTGATCTCCGTTTGCCGCCACCCACGTCCGCACATAGTCCACGAAAAGCCGGGTGGAGTTGGACAGCGCTTTTTCGTCCTTCACGCCGATGCCGATGGTACGGTGGAAGGTCATAGGCGGGCGGCAGGCGGTAATGGGTGCGGGACTATGGCGCACCATCAGCTCCGGCAGCAGACTGATGCCCAGCCCCTCCGATACCATGGATAGGATCGTCCGATCCTCCCGGGCCACATACTTCACGTTGGGCCGGATGCCCATTTCGTCGAAGGCCGCCATGATCTCATAGTCATCGCCCTCCTCCAGCTGGATAAACGGCTCTGACGCCAGCAGCTCCCTGGGAAAGGGATCACTATGGGCGTAAGGGTGGTCGCAGGGCACGATGACCTGCAATTCGTCCCGGTGCAGGGCGTAGGTCTGCAGGCGCTTCACCGACGGCAGCCGCAGAAAACCGCAGTCCACCGCGCCGGTGACGATCCAGTTCTCGATCTGGTCGTAGAAGTCGCCGGTGACCACCTCGAACTCGATGTTGGGGTACAGCTTGCCGAAGCTCTTCAATATCCGGGGCAGCCACTGGGCCGACACGCTGGAAAAGGTGGCGATCTTCACAAGGCCGCTGTCCATATCCTTCAGGCCCTCCACCGTCTGCATGAGAGCATGGTGGGCAGCGCACAGATTCTCGATCTTGGGCAGCACGGCCCGGCCGTCCGCCGTCAGCACAACGCCGCCCCGGTTGCGGCTGAGCAGCGTGATGCCCAGCTCGCTCTCCAGCGATGTGATGGCGTGGCTGATGCCGGACTGGGTAAAGTTCAGCGCCTCCGCCGCCTTGGTAAAGGTGCCGCAGGACACCACCTTCAAAAACACCTGATATTTGGAAATGCTCATAGGAACCACCTCGCTGTTGTCGATGATCCCATTATACATGACGGTCACTCATGAAATCAATAGCAAAGATGCGTTTTACAAATGCGAATTTCCATGTTATCCTATGGATAGCTTACGAAACGGAGGACAGAAGACATGGCCGCGCCTGCAAAAACCATTCGCTGCGCCCTGTGCGGCAGCAGCAGCGTGGTATACCGGAGCGGACGCTACTATTGCGTCTCCTGCGGCGCCAGGGGCGACCATCCCATGTCCGACACAGAGTTGGCCTACATCGACCAGGCCCTTTCACTGGGCGATGACAGCGCGGAGCTGGCGGCACTGCGACGCCGCTACCCCCGGCTGAGAGTCAGATGATCCCCCCATCTGTACCCAATCTTTTCCATAATGAGGGTATCCTCCCCTCGAACCGCACCCGGTCACACCGCCCTGTGACCGGGTGCGGTTTTTTGACATGATAAAAGGGACAGCCGACCGACTGTCCCTCATGCTTTATTTCACCACCGGCGCGTCGGGCCAGTAGATCACATAGCACTCCTGCATCTCGCCCATGAAGAAGAAAATATTCTCCCCCATCTCAATATGCTCACCAAAGGCCAGATCCGGCACGAACAGCCGTCCGCTGGTGCGCTTGGGCCCCTTGATGGTAAAGCCCTCTGCCGTAGGATGCTGCCGCAGCTCGTTGGCCGCCTCCTCCAGACCGGGGAAGTGCAGCGTTTTCTCCAGCTCCGCCAGCTGGGTCGCGCCGTTGATGTAAATGAGATTGTTCTCGTCCTTGAACCAGTTGATACGCATGGTATGCCTCCTTCTATCGATCCGTTCTATTGCATTGTAGCACGGTTTGCACGCACTTTCAAGGCGGGTATTCCGCATCTCCCCTTGGCACAAAACAAAAATTTTCCGTATCTACCTATTGACATGGTAGGAATTTAGGTTTACAATCCCTACTCGCAAGGTAGGTAATTGCGAATAAGGAGGCATTTTACATGATGATCTCATCCAGAGGGCGCTACGCGCTGCGTGTCATGCTGGATATGGCGGAACACGGCGGCGGCGAATGGCTTTGTCTCCGCGACATCGCCCAGCGGCAGCAGCTCTCCAAAAAGTATCTGGAAAGCATCATGGCCGCACTGAACCGCGCCGGTCTGGTAGAGGGCACGGTGGGCCGCTCCGGCGGCTACCGTCTGACCCGGCCGCCGGAAAAGTATCCGGTGGGCGAAATTCTACGGGCGGCGGAGGGCGACCTGTCGCCCATATCATGCCAGTCCGAGGAGGGCACAGGCTGCGGCAGCTCCTGCGACTGCGACGCCCGACTTTTCTGGCAGGGGTTGGAGGATCAGATCAATTCCTATATCGACAACCATACATTGGCGCAGTTCATGCGCGTCAACGAAAAAACACCGGCCAATGCGGCGCGGAAAGAAGATAAGGTGATGTAATATGAGCAAGGCACTTTTGGAAATTAAAGACCTGCACGTTCGGGTGGAGGAAAAGGAGATCCTTCACGGCGTGGACTTGACCGTGGGGCATGATGAGACCCATGTGCTCATGGGGCCCAACGGCACCGGCAAATCCACGCTGGGCTATGCCGTCACCGGCAATCCGGCGTACAGCGTCACCGCCGGCTCCATCCTGTTTGACGGCGAGGATATCACAGCGCTTCCAGTGAACGAGCGGGCAAAAAAGGGCATCTTCCTGTCCTTCCAGAACCCGCTGGAGGTCCCCGGCGTGACCCTCAGCGCCTTTATCCGCAGCGCGCTGGAGCAGAAGACCGGCAGCCGCCTGCGGCTGTGGGACTTCAAGAAAAAGCTCAAGGAGACCATGGCCCTGCTGGACATGGACGAGAGCTACGCCGAGCGCGACCTGAACGTAGGCTTCTCCGGCGGCGAGAAGAAAAAGGCTGAGATCTTGCAGATGCTGATGCTGGAGCCCAAGCTGGCCATTCTGGACGAAACGGACTCCGGCCTTGACGTGGACGCCGTCCGCACTGTCAGCGAGGGCGTGCGCCTGTTCCGGGAGCGCACCCATGGCTCGCTGCTAATCATCACCCACTCCACCCGTATTCTGGAGGCGCTCCATGTGGACGCGGCCCATGTGATGGAGGAGGGCGTCATTGTCCGGAACGGCGGCGCCGAGCTGGTGGACGAGATCAACGAAAAAGGCTTCGGCAGCCTGAAGGACGACTGAACCGAGAGGCTCCTGATATGGCAGATTTCAAAGAAAAAACCTATGTAGAGGATGTAGACCGCAGCGTCTACGACATCCGGGACGAGGAGCACGACGCCTACCGGATGGAATCCGGCCTGACGCCGGAGATCGTGGAAAAGCTCTCGCAGGAAAAGAACGACCCCGCGTGGATGCAGCAGTTCCGGCTGGAATCCCTTCAAATTTATAATGAGATGAAGCTCCCTGACTGGGGCCCCTCCATCGAGGGACTGGACATGGATCACATCGCCACCTACGTCCGCCCCAACACCAAGATGCGTAACGACTGGAAGGACGTGCCGGAGGACATCAAGGAGACCTTCGAGCGGCTAGGCATCCCCCAGGCCGAGCGGAAGTCACTGGCCGGTGTGGGCGCTCAGTACGACTCTGAGCTGGTATATCACAACGTGAAGGACTCCGTGGCCGCCGAGGGCGTGGTGTACACCGACATGGAGAGCGCCCTGAAGGGCGAATACGCCGACATGGTACGCAAGTACTTCATGAAGCTGGTGACGCCCCATGACCACAAGTTCGCGGCGCTGCACGGCGCGGTGTGGTCCGGCGGCTCCTTCGTGTATGTGCCCAAGGGCGTTCACCTGTCCATTCCCCTGCAATCCTATTTCCGTCTCAACGCCAAGGGCGCGGGACAGTTCGAGCATACCCTCATCATCGTGGACGAGGGCGCCAGCCTGCACTTTATCGAGGGCTGCTCCGCCCCCAAGTACAACGTGGCCAACCTCCACGCCGGCTGCGTGGAGCTGTATGTGAAGAAGGGCGCCAAGCTCCGGTATTCTACCATCGAGAACTGGTCCAAGAACATGTACAACCTGAATACCAAGCGGGCGTTGGTGGAGGAGGGCGGCACCATCGAGTGGGTGTCCGGCTCCTTCGGCTCCCATGTAGGCTGCCTGTACCCCATGAGCATTCTCAAGGGCGACAATTCCCGCATGGAGTTCACCGGTGTCACCTTCGCCGGAGCGGGACAGAATCTGGACACCGGCGCAAAGGTGGTCCATGTGGGCAAAAACACAAGCTCCTACATGAATACCCGCTCCATCAGCAAGAGCGGCGGCATCAGCACCTTCCGCAGCAGTGTGGTGGTGGAAAAGAACGCCAAGGGGGCCAAGTCCGCCGTGTCCTGCCAGTCCCTGATGCTGGATTCCGACTCCCGCTCCGACACCATCCCCGCCATGGACATCCGGACAAAGGATGCCGCCATCGGCCACGAGGCCAAGATCGGCGCCATCAGCAACGAGGCGGTGTTCTATCTGATGAGCCGGGGCATGAGCGAGGAGGACGCACGGGCGCTGATCGTCAGCGGCTTCGCTGACAATGTGTCCAAGGAGCTGCCTCTGGAGTACGCCGTGGAGATGAACAACCTGATCCGGCTGGAAATGAAGGGCAGCATCGGCTGAAAGGAGTTTGGATATGAGTGAAACAATTTTGATCAACCGGCTCCCGACCCGCACATGGAACCGGCTGGGCGTCAACGAAACGGCCCTGACTTGGGAGGACTCCGCCGCCTTAGGCAGCGAGCAGGTCACCGCCGCCGGACAGACCGTCCGTCTGGACATTTCCGGCGACGGGACTTACAGCGAAAAGCGGGTGGACATCCACGCGCCGGAGGGACAGACCGTCACGGTTTTTGAGACCCTGCGCTCCGAGGACAAGCTGTTGGTGCGGACAGAGCTTCATGTGGAGAAGGACGCGCGGGTGCGGCTGGTGCAGATACAGAACGCGGCCCATGACTCCCTGCTCCGGCTGGAGAACAATGGCCGCTGCGACGAAAACGGCCAGGTGGAGCTGATACAGATCCTGCTGGGCCGGGGCGACGTATACAGCGACGGTCACTTCGCGCTGAACGGCACCGGCGCAGGCTTTCAGGCCGGGATCGGCTATCTGGGTCAGAAGCAGCAGACGGTGGATCTGAATCTGGTAGTGGACCACTGGGGACAGAAAACCACCAGCGAGATCAACGCCGCCGGTGCGCTGAAGGATGACGCCCGGAAAACTTTCCGCGGCACCATCGACTTCAAGAAGGGCTCCGCCGGATCTGTGGGCAACGAGCAGGAGACCGTCCTGATGCTGGGGGATGGCGCTGTCAACAAGACGGTGCCCCTGATCCTCTGCGCCGAGGAGAACGTGGTGGGCAACCACGGCGCCACCATCGGCGAGCTGGACGAGGATACCCTGTTTTATTTCGAGAGCCGGGGCATTTCCGCGGCGGAAGCGGAGAACATCATGGCCCGCGCCGCCATTGAGCGGCTGGCCCGCACTTTGCAGGATGAGACCGCGCAGGCGGCCATCCTGACAGAATTGGAGGAGGTGCTGTAACATGGCACATGCGTACCGAGACGATTTTCCCCTGCTGAAGAATCTGGATATCGCGTATCTGGACAACGCCGCCACGGCCCAGCGGCCCCAGTGCGTGCTGGACGCGGAAGCGAAGTTCTATCAGATTCATAACGCCAACCCCCTGCGAGGCCTGTATCCCCTGAGCATCGCCGCCACCGACGACTATGAAAATGCCCGCGAGGCCGTCCGGGCCTTTCTGAACGCCAAAAGCGCCAGAGAGATCATTTTTACCCGCAACACCACCGAGGGGCTGAATCTGGTAGCTTACAGCTATGGGCTTTCCCACGTAAAGGCCGGGGACGAGGTACTGGTGTCCATTCTGGAGCACCACAGCAATCTGCTGCCCTGGCAGATGGTCTGCCGTCAGACCGGCGCGACGCTGAAATTCATGGAGTGCGAGCCGGACGGCAGCCTTGACCTGAACAAGGTGGAGGCCCTTATCACCGACAAGACGAAGCTGGTGGCCTGCACGCAGGTGTCCAACGTCATCGGCCGTATCAACCCCATCCGCCAGATCGCGGACATGGCCCACCGGCACGGCGCGGTGATGGTAGTGGACGGTGCCCAGAGCACGCCCCATATCCCCGTGGACGTGCAGGCGCTGGACGCGGACTTTCTGGCCTTCTCCGGCCACAAGCTCTATGGCCCCATGGGCATCGGCGTGCTGTACGGCAAGGAGTCGCTGCTGGAGGAAATGCCGCCTTTCCTCACCGGCGGTGAGATGATCGAGTCCGTCACCCGCGAGGGTGCGGTCTTTGCGGAGCTGCCCCACAAGTTTGAGGCCGGTACAGTCAACGCCGCCGGTGCGGTGGGTCTTCACGCGGCCATCGACTATGTGAACCGTATCGGCTTTACAGAGATGCATCGCCGGGAGCTGGCCCTCACCCGCCGGGCCATGGAGGGCATCCGCGATATTCCCGGCGTCCATGTGCTGGGCTCTGAAAAACCGGAGGAGCACTGCGGCATCCTCGCCTTCACTGTGGACGGCGTCCACCCCCACGATATCAGCGAAATTCTCGCCAGCGACGGCGTCGCCATCCGGGCAGGCCATCACTGCGCGCAGCCGCTGCTGGCCCATCTGGGCCATCCGTCTACCGCGCGGGCCAGTCTGGCGTTTTACAACACGGAGGCGGAGATCGACCGCCTGCTGAACAGTCTTTCCACCTTGAGGGAGCGAATGGGCTATGGAAAATAGAAGCTTTTATAATGAGATCCTCACCGAGCACAATCTGCACCCGGAGTTCAAGCATGATCTGCCGGACGCCGATATCGTGCTGGAGGGCGTCAACCCCAGCTGCGGCGACGACATTTTCCTCAAGCTGAAGCTGGACGGCGACACCATCGCCGACGGCGCGTTCGTAGGCGACGGCTGCGCCATCTCGCAGGCCTCCGCCGACATCATGCTGGGCATGATCGTGGGGAAAAAGAAGGAGGATGCCCTGAAGCTGGGCGAGACGTTCCTGAAAATGATCCAAGGCGAAGCAACCGAGGAGGAGATTGACAGTCTGGAGGAGGCCTCCGCCCTTCGGGATATCGCCCATATGCCCGCGCGGGTCAAGTGCGCGGTGCTGGGCTGGCGGACACTGAAGGAAGCCCTGCACGCCGGAGAGTAATAGCTTTCAAAAGAGGTATTTGCCGCATCCGCGGCAAATACCTCTTTTGGCTTATACTCGCTCCTTAATAAAACCTTAATCTTCCCCGTGATTGTTTCTTAATCCCGCGTTTGCTACCATAGAGGTGCCATCGATTAACAAGGGCAAAAAGAGAAGAAAGGATGTGCCTCTATGGAGACCACGCTGCGTACCATCAACGCCGTTATCTCGGCGCTGTTTTTTATCTGCTATACCTATCAGTTTCTCTATATTCCGCTGGTGCTGGCCAAAAAGCCCAAGCCCCTTACCGCCCCGGCCGGACGGCACCGCTACGCGGTGCTGATCGCCGCCCGGAACGAGGAGAATGTCATCTCCGGCCTGCTGGAGAGCCTCCGGGCGCAGACCTACGACATGTCCCTTGTGACGGTGTTCGTGGCGGCGGACAACTGCACCGACCGCACCGCCGCCGTCGCCCGCGCCCACGGCGCGGTGGTCTATGAGCGGTTCAACCAGCTGAATGTGGGCAAGGGCTACGCGCTGGACTTCCTGCTGCAGCACATCGGCGCGGACTATCCGGCGGGGTTTGACGGCTACTTCGTGTTCGACGCCGATAACCTGCTGGCCCCGGACTACATAGAGCGGATGAACGGGATGTTCTCCAACGGCCATGAGATCGTCACCAGCTACCGCAACAGCAAGAACTTCGGCGGCAACTGGATCAGCGCGGGCTATGCCCTGTGGTTCCTGCGGGAGAGCCGCTATCTCAACGGTGCCCGCACCCGTCTGGGCAGCAGCGCCGCCGTGGGCGGCACGGGCTTCCTGTTCTCCCAGCGTATCCTGAACGAGAGCCGCGGCTGGCGGTTCTATCTGCTGACCGAGGACATTGAATTCTCTGTGTACCACATCCTCCGGGGCGAAAAGATCGCCATCTGCGAGGACGCCGTGCTGTATGACGAGCAGCCCACCAGCTTCCGCCAGTCCGTGCGGCAGCGGCTGCGCTGGGCCAAGGGATACATTCAAGTGTTCCGCCGGTACGGCACGGACCTGCTGAAGGGCGCGGCCAAGGGCAGCTGGAGCTGCTTCGACATGTCCATGTCCATCCTGCCCGCCTTTATCCTGACGGCGCTGTGCCTGCTGGCCAACATCACGTTGTCGGTGCTGGGACTGATGCAGGGCGTCGGTGTGTGGTTCGCCATGCGGTCGCTGCTGGAGTGCATGGGCAGCATCCTTGCCACGCTGCTGGTGCTGGGCGGCATCACCGTGGCCACCGAGTGGAAGCGCATCCACGCCCCGGCGTGGAAAAAGATCGTCTATACCCTGACCTTCCCCCTGTTCATGCTGACGTATCTCCCCATCTCGCTGGCGGCGCTGTTCATGAAGGTGGAATGGAAGCCCATCCACCACAGCGTGAACCTGACGACCCTTCCCTACCCCGCCGCCAAGAATTGACCTTGTGCAATCGTGCGCGAAAGGGTATGATAGAGGTATGACAAACTCACCCCCACAGGAGGATCCGCTATGTATACCATCTTAGTCGTTGACGACGAAAAGGACATCGTCTCCGCGTTGGAAATATATCTGAAAGCCGAGGGCTACCGTGTCCTCGCCGCCTATAACGGAAAAGAAGCCCTGTCCGTGGCCGCCCATGAGGACGTGCACCTGGTCCTCATGGATATCATGATGCCGGTCATGGACGGCCTGACCGCCATGGCCCAACTGCGGCAGACCAGCAACGTCCCCGTGATTTTGCTGACCGCCAAGGGCGAGGACACCGACAAGGTGCTGGGTCTGAACGTAGGGGCGGACGACTACATCACCAAGCCCTTCAATCCGGTGGAGATGCTGGCGCGGGTACGCTCCCAGCTGCGGCGGTATCTGCAGCTGGGCGGCGGTCAGGTGCGGCCCTCCACGCTGGTCATCGGCGGCATCTGTCTGGACGACAACGCCAAGACCGTCACCGTGGACGGCGATCCCGTCTCTCTCACCCCCAAGGAATACGACATTCTCCGCTTTCTCATGCAGAACGCCGGAACGGTGTTCTCTCCCAGCGAGATCTACCGCCGGGTGTGGGACGACGTGCCGCTGAACGCCACAGGAGCCATCGCCGTACACATCCGGCACCTGCGGGAAAAGCTGGAGATCAACCCCTCGGAGCCGCGGTACATCAAGGTGGTCTGGGGCAAGGGCTATAAAATGGAGGGCACCCTCACATGAAACGACTTCTGGATAAAACCTGGGCCAAGCTGACAGCCTTCTTCCTGACCATAATTTTCGCCGCGATGACCGTTCTGGCCGGTGTGGGCGTCGGCTTTCTCGTCAACTACAACGTGTTTCTGGACGGCGGTACATACCTGCGGGAGGAACTGTACGAGTCCCAGTGCAACAACGCCATCTACAGCGCCTATTACTATCTGCGCGACCTGATGGTCAACGCGGGAGCGCTGGCCGATGATACGTCCGGCACGGATGACAGCACCACCCCCGATGCAGACACCACCCCCGAGGAGCTGCAGCAGGTAACGAACGATCTGTCCGGCGCATTTGCAAGCGGATTTCCCCGTGAGGACACTGCCTGCCATCTGGCAGTCGCCAACAAGGATACCGGCGAGATCACCTTTGAAAACTTTGAACTGACGGACAACGACAAGCCGCTGTATTCCGCGCAGGAAATATTTTCGTTCACCTTTGCCGACGGGCACACGGAGGAGTTTGCCATCATCGCCGACCTGCTGCGTGCGGATACCACGGACAACTCCTTCTATCTGGTGTCTGAATGGCTGCTGGAGCACACCGGGCTGACCGTGTTTCTGACGGTGCTGTTTCTGCTGCTGACGCTGTTTTGCTTCTGCTTCTCCATGGCCTCCGCCGGACACTGGGCCGGCCACGAGGGTATCCACCTGACGTGGCTGGATAAGATTCCGGCGGATGTGTGGCTGCTGGCGCTGCTGTGCGCGTTTTTCATCGGCTGGGACACCTTCTACTACGGGTTGGGACGGCTCTGGGTCTTTGCGGCGTTGCTGCCCTTCCTTCTGCTGTTCCTGTGCGTGTTCGCCGCCCAGTGCAAGGCGGGGACGGTGCTGCGGGGCTCACTGATCGGCCGTCTCCTGCGGCTGCTGTGGCGCATCATCAGGGCCGTGGGCCGTGGCCTGCGCCGTACCGCAGTTGCCCTGCCCCTGATCTGGAAAACCGCGCTGGTGACGGCGGCGCTGTTCTTTCTCGAGATGCTTCTGGTTCTGGTAGGCTACGGCTCCGTGGACGGCATCTTTGTGGCGATGAAGCTGGTGGAGTTCCTTGCCATCCTGTACATCGCCCTGAACCTGCGCATTCTGCAGAAGGGCGGCGAGAAGCTGGCGGCGGGCGACCTCTCCCAGAGCATCGACATCAAGCCGCTGATCGGCGACTTCAAGCGCTACGGCCAGCGGATGAATGGCCTGCGCACCGGCATGGAGCGGGCGGTGCAGGAGCAGACCAAGGCCGAGCGCATGAAGACCGAGCTCATCACCAACGTGTCCCACGATATCAAGACCCCCCTGACCTCCATCGTCAACTATGTGGACCTGCTGCAGAAGGTGGATGTCCAGCCGGAGACGGCACGGGAGTACATCGCCGTGCTGGATCGCCAGAGCCGCCGTCTGAAAAAGCTGACGGAGGATCTGGTGGAGGCATCCAAAGCGTCCTCCGGCGCGCTGCCGGTGGAGCTTCAGCCCACGGATGTAGCGGTGCTGTTCGATCAGATCGTGGGCGAGTATCAGGAGCGGCTGGCCGACTGCCATCTGACACTGGTGGCCCGACCGCCGGAGAAGCCCGCCTCCGTCCGGGCCGACGGCAAGCTCCTCAGCCGCGTTATGGACAATCTGGTCAGCAATATCTGCAAATACGCGCTGGAGGATACCCGCGTCTACGTCGTGGCATCCAGCGACGCGGAGACGGTCACCATCAGCTTCAAGAATGTCTCCCGGGCCGAGCTGAACATCTCCCCCGATGAGCTGATGGAGCGCTTTGTCCGGGGCGACGCCTCCCGCCATACTGAGGGCAGCGGTCTGGGCCTCTCCATCGCCGGAAGTCTGGTGCGTCTTATGAACGGCACGTTTGCCCTGTCCATCGACGGTGACCTGTTCCGCGCCGATATCACTCTTCCCCGCGCCTGACGCTTTAGCCTGTCAAAAAAGGGCATAGCCCTTTTTTGACAAAATCAGGAATCGCTCCGACCCGCGCTTTTCCGCCCATAAATGGGCGAAAAAACACTCTCTCCGCGCAAAGTGTTTTTCGCCACATACATGCTGCGGCGAAAAACGATCCAAATTGTTCGCCGCCATGGCGGGCGGCGAATTCTGCGAAGCTTTTTTGACAGGCTGAAAATAGGGCGTGAGTCTTATGAAAGAGACTCACGCCCTATTTGTTTGTCTTGACAAACTGGGAAAGTGTTCTATAATAGTTGCACATACAACGATGTAGGTACAACTTTCTCTGTGAATCGGAGGCGGCTATGGATATTACAGAACGGAAGATCACAAAAATCGCCCGCGAAGCGGAAAAGCTGGTGCTGCGGACGCTGCGGGAAAAGGACGTAGGCACGGCGGAGATCGACCTGATCCACGCGCTGCGCCACAATCCCGGCTGCACGCAGGCGGCACTGGCGGAGCTTCTCCACGCCGACAAGGCCGCCATCGCCCGACGGACGAAAAATCTGGAAGCCAAGGGATATCTCATCCGCAGGGACGCTCCCAACGACCGACGCAGTCAGCTGCTGTATCCCACGGAAAAGGCGGAGAGCCTGAAAGCCTCCAAGGCGGAGATCGAAGCGGCTTTTTACGAGTATCTGACCAGTGCCCTGCCTGCGGAGGAGGCCGCCGCCTTCGCAGCCACGCTGGATAAGCTGTACGCAGTGTCCAAGGCAGAAAGCCGCGCAGGCTTTCCGCACTTTCAAAAGACAGCAGGAGGTGACGCAAGCGATGAGGCATGACAACGCCTTTCGCCCGGATCAGATCGGCTCCTATTTCCGTGCGGAGTGGCTTTCCCTTACTTTTGTGACAGTCTCCGGCCTGATCTATAACATCGGCCTGCTGGCCGCGCCGTGGTTCGAAGGACGGCTGGCCCAGTGCCTTGCCGATATTCTGGGCGGCAGCGAGACCGCCGCCCAAATGGCAATGCTGGTGCTGGCCTATATCGCTGTGACGCTGCTGGTGCAGGCGGCGCGGTTCGTCAAGCGGTTCTACGTCCGCCGCTTTGCCAACAACATCAACCGCCGGATGAAGGGCATCCTTTACGCCAATCTGGTGCGGCAGAGCCGGGCTTCTCTGGAGCAGGAGGGTGCGGGCGAACTGATGACCAAGGCGATCTCCGACGTGGACGACTGCGTGGAGGGTATGCGGAAGTTCACCACCGAGGTTTTCGATACCGGCGTGGCGCTGGCCGGTTATGCCGTGATGCTGCTGGTGTACGACTGGCGGCTGGCGCTGCTGAGCCTGCTGTTCACGCCGGTGTCCTACTTTTGCGCGGCGTGGATGAAAAAGCCGGTGCAGCGGGCGGGCTCCGCCTACAAAAGGGCTGCGGGCGCGCTCAGCGCGGCTACGCTGGATCGCGCCCAAAACGCCGTGACCTACCGCATCTATGGCTGCGAAAGCGCCCGTGAGGCGCGGTACGAGGACGCTCTGAGCGCCTACGAAAAAAGCGCCGTGCGCAGCAACGTGTGGCAGTCGGCGCTGCCGCCGCTGTATCTGGCCGTATCGGGCGCAGGCACCCTGTTCATCCTGTGGTTCGGCGCGAAAAACGTGCTGGGTACAGGCTGGAACACATGGGATATCGCGGCCTTCACCACGTTCCTCTCCTGCTTTACCAAGCTGACGGTAAAATCCTCCAAGGTGGCCAAGCTGTTCAACGCCGTGCAGAAGGCGGAGGTATCGTGGAAGCGCATCAGGCCGCTGATAAAATCGCCGGAGGCGCTGGAGCCGCTGGCCGTTCCGGCCCCTGCCGATGTCACGCTGGAGAACCTGTCCTTTGCCTATGGGGACACACCGGTTTTCTCCGGCCTGACGCTGACGGCCCACCCCGGCGACATCATCGGCGTCACGGGGCCGGTGGCCTGCGGCAAGTCCACCTTCGGGCGGGTGTTCCTGTGCGAAGTGCCCTACGGCGGCTCGGCAAAATTCGGGCAGAAGGAGTTCTCTGCCCTTACGCCCCGGCAGATCGCCGCCACCGTGGGCTATCTGAGCCACGACCCGGAGCTGAGCGCCGATACCATCCAAAACAACGTTCTTTGCGGCGACGAGCAGGACGCCATACCATATCTGGCCGCGACGGCGCTGGAGGCAGAGGTGCAGGCCATGGAAAACGGGGTCGACACTGTCATCGGCAGCAGCGGCACCCGTCTCTCCGGCGGACAGGCGCAGCGGCTGGCGCTGGCCCGAACACTGGCCCATCCCCGGCCTGTTCTGGTGCTGGACGATCCCTTCTCCGCCTTGGATCGGAGCACCGAGGATACGGTGTTTGCCAATTTACAGAGCTACGCCAAGGATAAGGTGGTGTTCCTGATCTCCCACCGGCTGTACCACTTTCCGCAGCTGCAAAGGGTGATCTTCATGGAGGACGGCAGGACCGCCGTGGGCACCCACGCGGAGCTGATGGCGTCCGAGCCGGTGTACCGCCAGCTGTACGAAAGCCAGACGGGAGGTGCGCAGGTATGAAGAAACAGAAAAACGGCGTGTTCACCGCCATCGGAATGGCAGCAAGGTCGCACCGCCTGCTTACTGTGGGTACGCTTCTGTGCGTGGCGGCATCGGTAGCGGCATCGCTGCTGCCGCCGCTGCTGCTGGCCCGGATCATCGACCGGCTGACCGATGGCCTCCCGCTGACGTTTTCTGCGGCGCTGCTGTACTTCGGCAGCCTTGCGCTGGAAGGGGGGTTCTCCTCGGCGCAGGAGAGCCTGCTGATACTGTTCGGCCAGAAAATGACCCATGCGCTGCGCTCGGAGATGTCCCGGAAGCTGACGCACCTGCCTGCCGGTACGCTGGCGGGCCAGAAGCCCGGCGAGGTGGCCGCCCGGTTTTCCGGCGATGTGGATACCGTGGAGGCGCTGTTTACCTCCGGCATCATCAGCATGGTGGCGGACGCCTGCCGGATCGTCTCCATCATGGCGCTGATCGCCGTAAAAAACACCGGTCTTGCGCTGGTCTTGCTGCTGGTGCTGCCGCTGTTTGCGGTGTTCACCCGCCATGTGCAGAAGCGGATGCTGGCCGCCCAGCTGGACAACCGCCGCGCCGTCGCTGCCGTGTCCGGTCAGGTGCCGGAAACGCTGCACAACATCCGCACCATCCGGGCGCTGGGGATCGAGGACTATATGGAGCGCCGCTATGACCGGCGCATCGGCGACAGCTATGCCGCCATGGAGCGCACCAACTTCTATGACGCGGTCTATTCGCCGGTGGTGCTGCTGCTGAATGCCGTCGTAGTGGGCATCGTCATGCTGCTCTCCGCCTCCGGCAGGGCGGAGATACTGACGCTGTTCGGCATGTCGGTGGGTACCTCGGTGGCGGTCATCAACTATATCTCCCGCATTTTCACGCCCATCGAAAGCCTTGGCATGGAGATCCAGACCATTCAGTCGGCCATGGCGGGCGTCAAGCGGATCGATGCGTTTCTTGCCCAGCCGGAGCGCACCATCCCTCAGAAGGAGGACGCTCCACGTGGCGATGTGGTACTCTCTCATGTGACCTTCGGCTATGGGGAAAAGCCGGTACTGAAGGATCTCTCCATGACCGTAAGGCAGGGCGAGCAGGTCACGCTGGTGGGCCGGACAGGCGCGGGGAAAAGCACGGTGTTCAAGCTGCTGCTGGGCCTTTATCCGCCCCAGCACGGCACGGTCACCATCGGCGGCGTAGACGTTTCGGCCATTCCGGATAGACAGCGGCGTGCCTGCATCGGCTGCGTGGAGCAGCATTTCTCCCGCGTGCCGGGGACGGTGCTGGAGCAGATCACCCTGAACGATCCGCAGATCACCCGTGAAATGGCGCAAAATGCGGCAAAGCTGACCGGGATCGACGACGCCATTCAGGCGCTGCCGGAGGGGTATGATACCGTGTGTACGGACGGCATGTTCTCGCAGGGCGAGTGGCAGCTGCTGTCCATTGCCCGTGCGGCGGCGGCAGACCCTGCCGTGCTTCTGCTGGACGAGATCACCGCCAATCTGGACGCGGAGACCGAAGCGCGGGTACTGGAGGCTCTGCGCCATGCCTCCCAGGGCCGCACCGTTCTTTCCGTTTCCCACCGGGTCTATGAAATCCTCGGCGGCCGGACGGTGGAGATCAAGCCGCAAGCCTAAGCAAGTCTAAAATGGGGCGGAGCCATTCACACAATGGCTCCGCCCCGTTGGCGTCTTACAGGATCGACATGCCGCGCTCTTTTGAAGGGTATGTCACTCTCCTTAATGCTTCGGCCGGTTCGCCGCCGTCCAGTTTCTCGGGTTGGTATCGTCCGGAGCAAGACCTGCCAGAACGGCCTCGTAGTGCGCGGCTTTGCTGTCCATGTATTTCACGGTGGCCTTGGCCTCCTCCAGCCGCTTATGGGCCTCGGCCCGCTGCTTGAGAATAATGGCGTACCGCGCCCGCAGGTTTTCCTCCGATCCCTCCAGCAGACACAGACGGCAATACTCCCGAATGTCCTGAATGGACGCGCCGCAGCCCTTCAGACATTGGATGCCCTGCATCCAGTTGACGGACTCCTCGGTAAACACCCGCCGGTTGCCGCCGTCCCGCCGGCAGGGCAGCAGTCCCCTGTCCGTATAAAACCGCAGCGTATGCTCCGTGACACCGAACATCTCCGCCATCTGCTTGATGGTATATCTCGACCTGCTGCTTCTGCACTGGCCCTTTGCCAACTACTACGCCGCGTGGCGTGCGCTGGAAAAGCTGTACGCAGACGGCAGGATACGGGCCATCGGTGTTTCCAGCTTTGAACCGGATCAGCTTCTTGATCTGATTGCCTACAACAAGGCCGTGCCCGCGGTGAACCAGATCGAAACGAACCTGTACTGCCAGCGGATCGCCGAGCGCAGTTGAATGGACAAAAAGCAGGTGGCCCACATGGCCTATGCGCCGCTGGGGCAGGGCAACCGAAACGAAATGTTTGCCGAGCCCGCCGTGCTTGCTCTTGCCGAAAAATACAGCAAGACCCCGGCGCAGATCCTGCTGCGCTTCCTGACCCAACGGGGCATCGCCGTCATCCCCAGAAGCGCACGGCCGGAGCATATCCAAGAAAACTTCGCCCTGTTTGATTTTGCACTTACGGGCGACGAAATGGCGCGGCTTGCCGCGCTGGACAAAGGAGAGCCCCTTATCGGCAAGTCGGAAACGCCGGAACTGGTAGAATTCTCGCTGACGTGGTGATATAAAACCGTCTCCCGCAAAAGGATCGGCAGAGACCGATGGCTTCCCACATTCAAACACAGAGGACTTCAGACAAGTATCTGAGGTCCTCTGTTTTATATATAAGGTGCGTCGCTTCCTCCGTTCCTGTCCCCCCCTCCTTTTACAAAAGCAGCCCGTGCGATACTTGTCTCACAGGCAGCTTTGAAAAAGCGGGACAACACGAAGCACCTCTGGTATAGTTCCCCCCTCTTTTTCCACGATATGCGGCTGCTATCATAAGATCAAGAAATCCAAAGAGGGAGTGAATGAAACATGAAATACTTGAAGGGACTGAAAAAGTTGTGTGTCTGGCTCCTGGCCATTCGGTGGACGATCTGGTTTATCCTTACCAAATTCCCCGCATCCTTGTGGGAGTCGTTTTTGGCATCCGGGATCGGCCGTACCGTTCAGGGATGGTTTGAATCCGGTGTATCGCCTTGGCGTGAGATCGCGCTGGCATACAGCATCTTTTATAGGCTCTGCGGCGTACCGCTGCTCGTTGTGTTTATCGGCGTCTCTGTGCTGCTGATGATCTTCCGCAGCAATCCGGTATATGGCCGCATCCAGAGGCTGAAATGTGCCGCCCACTATATCCCGCCGGTCCCCCGGTCTGTGCGAAGAGTGTACCTCCGGTACTACTCCGACACGCAGGAGGGCTGCATCGATATCCAGCGGGTGAAGGTCTGTAACATCGGCAACCTGACAGTCACCTACAGCGAGGCGGACGGCTGCTGTATCGCTGCCGACCGGACGCTGAACACCAAGGTCTGCATCACAGATGAATGGACACGGGTCGGCAGCGATCTCTTTATGCGTCAGATCATTTACGATGAAGCCAAGGCGGAGAAAGCATCCCGTACATCTGTATAATTGAAAGGAGAAAGAACGTATGTTGGTATTTATGAACAGTGGAAAGTCCCTTATGATCGATCTGGAATTGGAAAAACAAATGACTCTGAAGGAGGGCGTCAAGTTCTTCTTCGACGATGACACCCATCGGCCCATGGCGCAGTTCTCCAGCAGCTGCGGTGTTCTGCGCACGATCCCGGTCCAGAAAACGTGGACGCCTGTCGGGGTCGGCAAGTTTGTAAAGGAGGTGGCTTGAAATGTTGAAATGGGGTGAGGCGCTGGGTATCAGCGCCGGCGGTGAAAGAACAACTGTGTCGCATTTTGACTACGATGAATCCAAAACGAACTGGGCCTTCGGCGTAGGCGACGGGATCTTCCTCGTCCCCTACCGCTCAAACGGGCGCTGGCGCGTCACGGTACTGCCCATCGGCGACGCCGCGAAGTCCATCGTTAAGGCGGAGATCGAGCCGGGGAGTCTGATCTTGGTCAATGGTCTGCCGCGGATGTTTTCTGTGAAACTGACGTACCAGAATGACAAGACAAAAAATTTGCGCTTGCGCCATACCGATCGATTCGATCGAGAAGCCCTTTTGCGGAACGAAAGCCTCCACCTGTTTGGCGGGTACTATCCCACCGTTACCATCGGCCTGCTCGGCACGGTCGGGGCGGGCAAGTCGTGCTATCAGCACTCGCTCTGCATCAACACCACTTTGGATCGAGCGGCTAAGCTGCTGGGCGGCAAGGTGATCAGTACAGCAAAGGATCCGAAGGCGGCACGTCTGCCTCGTAACGCCATTTCCTCCTTCGACGGCACACCTTTTGAGGTCACGAAAGAAGGCAAGAGCAAGCGCAAGGCGCAAAAGATTGAGCTGGTCGTTTTTGACACAGGGGGTGAGATCTCCTTACTGCAGAACCACTCACAGTCCGTTTTTCAACACGGATCTTATCGCATCAGCGATCGCTTGCTGGCAGACGAGGTTCTGGATAAGGCGCGTTTTTTAGATGGTGCACTGGTCGTAGTCAAAGGTACTTCCCTTCTTGAGAACGGCAAGCGTCCCTTGGGCGACATCGAGGGTTTGCTCCGGCTGTACAGCGAAGAAAATGGAAATATCAGGAAAATCATCGCTATTTCCGAGGCTGATGTTATTCAGGAAAAGTTGAAACAAGCCGAATCGGCTCACGCCAGTCGCAGCGTGCTGGCAAATGGTACCAGGCTGCACAGCTCCTCACCGGTGTTCAACCCTATCCACAGCCAAGAGGACCTGCGCCGCCACATGGCTCTTGCCAGTGATATTCTGAGGGATACGCATCGGTATAATTTCAGCAGCGAGGATTTGCCGGTTTGCCTCGTTTCCGCCTGCCGCGAAGAAAGCGGCGACATGATGAACTTTGAAAGCGGATTCAATCAGGAACTGCCTTTTGTGTGGCTCCTGGAACACCTCGTAGACATGGGAGGGACAAAATAATGGGCAAAAACGAAAAAAAGATGATCCTCATCGCACAGACCTACCACGACGGTTTTTATAAGACCGAGACCAGCGCGGCAGCACCGCAGTCTATCATTTCGATGCTGTCTCGTTTGACGGGTAGCACCATCCAGTATGTCACAGAGCTGGACGGCTACCATGCGCTGATCGTCAGTCGCGTTGGCGGCAACACCCCAGCGGAGCGCGGCGGGACTGAAAAATTTGCACTGCTGTTCGGAGATACCTTCGCCGAACAGCTGATGCGGCGGCCAGCGGCTGTTTTCCGAGTGGCAGAATGGCTGGTAGACACAGGCGACGCCGCAGGCACATCTTTGAACAAGCTTCCCGCCCTGCTGGACGAGCTGGTGGACGACAGCCGTTACTGTGACAGCGTGCCTTTCACGGACGGCATGCTGACAGCCTATGCCGTGGCGCTGGCCGTCTCGATGAACGGGAAAAATCTGTGTTTCGTGGACGATATCTCGCAGGATGAGCTATTGGGTGTCCTTTATGCCCTGCCTCCATCGGTTCGTGCTAAGACCTTCTGGTCCTTCGGCTACTGTAAAGCCTGCCCCGCCAGTCTAAAACTAGTAGCCAGAAATGCAAATGATCCGAAATTTGAAGTGCCACCTAGTCAAATGGCTTACACCACCTCGGATATTGAAACCATCCTCACCGAAATTCTCGATGTGAAGCAGGAGGCCCTCACGGCTGTCATCGGCGAAGGTGTCAGCCCTCATGCGGTGACGTGGACGCCCTCTCTCCTTTTGGAGGTGGCGTCTTGGCAGCCCGCAGCGGCACCACAGCGAGAGACGGCATCCGCACCGGTCGCCCACCCGCGGGAGCGCCAGCAGCCCCGTGAGCGCAGCAGAGGTGCGCATGCGACGCTTGTCAGACGAAATGCGGCGCTCAGCCTCACGCGCAAGCTGTTACTGCTGCTCTTTACCGCTGTCTTGCTGTTCTATGGGTTCCGGACAGGCACTTCGGTGATCGGAGATGGGGTCTACCTCCGGCTTTACCTCAACCTGAGCATGGGCGATCTGGTTCGCGCTATTGCGGTGTTCGCAGCAGGCTGGCTGGCAAGGAGCCTGTTCGTGAAACGAAAATAGCTTTATCTCCCCCCAGCCTTCGAACAAACTGCCTGTGAGACGCTGGTCTCACAGGCAGTTTTGGTTTTCCAGCACAGAGCCACCGGCACAGCTCCCCCCTCTCAACCGTCCAATCAATGCTGCTATGATTAAAACATCAAGAGGAAATCAAAAAAGTGTACGTAAAGAGAAAGGAGAAATAGATTTGGCTTACTTTTTGATCTCGATTTTAGGCATGGTAGTTCTTCTCTTGCCCCTCCGCGAAACGCCGTTTGAGACGGATTCCTACGGGCGGAAAGCTACTCTGACAAGCCCCACCGGCGCGATGTTGCCGATTGCTCTCGATGAGTTCAATGCCTGCGGCTGCGGAGAAGGCTATACTGTGGACTTGTCCGCTTTGGGGCATGTGACGGAAGGCTTTTTCGTTGTTCTGGACCCCGGCGTAGGCTTTACCCTCGGCGGCGACGCCCTGATCCGGCGTAACGGTGAGATCGTGAACGATCTCATTCTTCATGACAACGATGAAATTATTTTAAGAGGTAGTTCACTGATTTTTAGGATCGACGAATGAGAGGAGGATGAATAGAACATGATGAACAACCTCTCGCGACGGATGTCGCTGTCTCCCTACGCATTGCAGGCCCTCCCCGTGGTCTTGCTGATCGTCTTCCAGTTAATGTTCACTTCGTATTCCTTATGGGAGAGCGGTGGTGGTATCGCCCAATACTATGGTGCGGACGCCGAGGGCGTGTACCACACGCTGGCGATGAACGTGAGTGGCCGCCTCTGGCGGATGATGCTTTTCCTAATGGTCATGGAGGCGGCAGCACTGCTGCTCATCTTGCGCTTTAAGGTCGAGGGCGTACTGCCTGTGCTGGTTCCTGTCTGGCTGCTATTGACCCTCAGCTGTGTTTATATGGCATATGTCGCACCGGCTCTGGCTGCTAAGCACTACGCAACCGTTCTTCTCAGTTTCGCGGCGCTGTTGCTGGGCGTCGCGCTGGCCTGTATCGCGCCACAATTAAAAGAACGGAACAAGCTGCTGCGGCTGGTGTTCATTATCACCGCCGGTGCTGTGCTGGCACTGACTGCCTACGGCCTGTTCTTCGCGCCGGTTGTTAACGGCTCCCGGGTATACATCGCAGGTGTTTCTCCGGTCGAAATCTACAAGGTTGCCGTCCTGTCGCTCACCGCCCTCACGATCGTTCCCATGCAGCAAGAGAAAAGCCTCGGGAAACAGCTTATCGCTGTCATAGCACTGATGGCAGGCTCTCTGCTCATACTTCGCTCCCTTGGCGACGCAATTTTGCTGCTGGCCATCGTTCTGGTGATCGTTCTTGAAACGAAGGGCAAAAAGCTTTTTATCCTGCTGGCCGGGGCAGGCGCGGTCATTGGGCTCGTCGGGTATAAAATCTACGCCGCCGTTAAGCCTGACAGTTACCTCGTAAAACGGTTTAGCGACGTGCTGGTCGCTGAGACCGACCCGACCGCAAATGCGAACCTCCGTCGGGCGGTACTGGGCATGCTTCGAGCGGGCATCTTCGGTTCCGGCGTCAGTCCAGATAACGTGCGGTATATCAGCTATAATTACGCTTCTGATACCGACTTCGTTTACTCGGGATTGATCGGTTTATTCGGCATCGGAATCGGCCTTCTGGTGCTTTTCGCCTATTTTACCCTCGTACATGGCCTGTCCACCCACCCTAACCAAATGGACGTTTTGTCTTATACGTTCGGCAACCTGGCAGCGGTGCTTGTTCTGGTGCAAGCCATGACCCATGTTGGTGCGAATCTCAATGTCATGCCCCTCTCTGGAGTGGTCCTGCCACTGCTCTCAAGAAGTGGCGCCGCTCTTTGCACCACCATGCTTGCGATCGGTCTTGCCCTCGGAGGACGCATTCAGTGCCTGAGCTGGTTATGGGCGAAAGCGGCTCGGCCGCTTAACACGCTGCTGGCCCATAAAAAAGAAAAAGAAGGAGCAGATGAAGTATGAAAGAGCACATGACAAAAAAGGCAAAGCGTTTTTACACTCCGGTGGATCGTCTGGTAAGAGGCATCGCCCTCTTACTGGTCGCCGTTAGCCTGTTTGGTATTTTCCGCGTCTATGCCAATGCCCAGAAAGCCGCCGACAGCCTGACGCTGTCGGAGCGGGCGAGCTTGAGTTCAAAGATCGACATTGAAGAAGAGAATTTTGAGAACAACGTTGTCGAAAAAAAAGCTCGTTCGCTCTATGGCACGCTCCGGACCTCGGACGGCGAGGTGCTGGTGGATCTGACACACAGTAATACGAACACGCCCGCGCTGGGCAGCTTGCTCGGCACGCTGAACTCGATTGATGTGTCGGACACTCGCTATTTTTTAAACAACTACAAACAAAGCATTTTTCCGGATGTCAGCTGGAATGCGGTCAACGGCTTTACCAGTCCGGACGGCACTGTCACTCTTACCATCGACAGTCGTGTGCAAAACAGCATCTACCAGAAAATGGTAGATTTGGGGATCTACGGCTCTGTGACCCTGTATGACTTCAAAACGGGTGAAATTAAGGCACTTTGTTCCACTCCGGGCTTGGGCGAAAAAAACGCAGCCGGTGAGGCGGTGGAGGGATCATTTATAAACAAATGTTTATACCGAACGAGCCCCGGATCGACGCAAAAAATATTAACTTTATTTCTGGCTGAATCGCAAGGAATTAACGTAGCTAATGCCAGATTTTCTTGCAATGGTGCGTATACTCTTCAAGACGGCACTGTTGTTCGGTGTAGTGGAGTCCATGGCCAACTTATCAATGGCGAGACAGCCGTTGGAAAATCCTGTAACGTTTTCTTTGCCCAACTCATCGAAAAGCTATCTGTCAACCAAACTTACGAGCAGCTTTATGATATGGGCTGGACTGTGAATGGTCTTTCCAAGGACGGCGAAAATGTTTTCCAGATTGGCAATCTGCCCATTGACAGATCCTCACTCACTTGGACGAGTAATAACACATTTGTTTCAGTCTGGTCGTTAATTGGTCAATGTGAAGCGATGGCCTCACCACTTCAGATGGTCGAATTGGCAGGGAACTGCGCGACTGGTGGTAATGCGGCTGTACCCCGCCTGACCACGCATGAGGCTATCACAAAAAGCGGCTATGGTGCGTACGCAGAAGCATTTCAACGTGCATGGTCAGTCTGGACAGCCGGATTTCAGCAGTGCTATTCATCAAAGGATTATGGCGTTTGTACGGCCGCTAAGACAGGTACCTCTGACCAGTTGGCCGGTGAAACCCACAAGCTCCTCCTTGCTGTGATTGGTGATTACTCTTTGTATATTGTGATTGAAAACTATCTGCAATCGCGCGTGATGCCGTATCAGCTGCTGCCCACCATTGAGCAAAGTATTTCCGTCATCGAAAGCGAGGTGCTCCAATAAGCAGACACTGTGAGGCTGCCGTTACAAACGGCAGCCTCACAACGTCACATAAAAAATTTTTCTTGACAATCGAAGTTCTCTCCGCTATTATGTAGTTAATCTACATATGTAGCAATCCTACATAGTAAGGAGGGCACCATGGAATTTGACAAGACGCTGACCTCCGGCAGCACAAAGCTGCTGCTGATGAAGCTGCTGGAGCAGCAGGACATGTACGGCTATCAGATGATCGAGGAGCTGCGCCGCCGGTCGAATCACACCTTCGACCTGAAATCCGGCACGCTGTATCCCCTGCTGCATGCGCTGGAGCAGGAGGGCTGGGTGACGGCCCGGGAGGAACCGGCGGCAGGCGGCCGCACCCGGCGGTACTATCATCTGACCGGCTCCGGTCGGGAGGCACTGGCCAAAAAAGAGGCGGAATGGCGCAGCTACGCCGCCGCCGTGACGAAGGTGCTGGAGGGAGGTGCTCACTGTGTCGGAGCGATTTGACGGTTACCTGTCCCAAGTGGATGAGCAGGTCCGCTGGGCGCGGGTACGACCCGCCCTGCGGCGGGAGCTGATGGGCCATCTGGAGGAGCAGCGTGACGCCTGTCTGGCGGAGGGCATGGACGAGACCTCCGCCGAGATCGAGGCGGTGCGGCAGATGGGCGACCCGGTGCTGGTGGGCCGGCAGCTGGACGAGGTGCACCGGCCCTGGCCCCAATACGCGCCGCTGGCGCTGGCGGCGGTGTTAGCGGTATGCGGCATGCTGATCCGCATCAACGTGAACCACACCTCCTCCATCCGCTCGCTGGCAGGCGCGGGAGTCGGCCTTGTGCTGATGGCGGCACTCTACTTCTTCGACTACCGGAAGCTGATCCGGTATGCGTGGTGGCTCTACGGCGGTGTGGTGCTGGCCAGTCTGGCGCTGGAGGTGTATTGCGCTCTGACCGGTCAAAGCGGCATCGCCGTAGGCGGATGGCGGTACAGCGTGTATCTGACGCTGCTCTTTCCCATGGCAGGGGCGCTGGTTGCCTGCGCCCTGCGGGGCAGGCGGTGGGGCTTCTGGCTGGCCGTTCTGGCCTACGCGCCCCTGTGCGTTTTCGCCTGTCTTGCACCCTCGATAATCGGTCTGCTGCTGACGGTGATCTGCGGCTGCGTCACGCTGCTGTACGGCATCCGGCAGGACTGGTGGCCGGTACATAAAACTGTCGCACGGCTGCTGGTGGTGGCTGGCGGCGTGACGCTGGGGCTGTTTCTCTCCGCGTCACTGCGCAGGATCGGGTGCTATGCAGCCGTTCCCTCCGATGACGGCTATGCCCTGTACTCCCTGCGAGCCGCGCTGGACAAGGCGATACTGTGGGGCAATGGCTGCGCCGACATCGGTCAGCGGGATCTGGGCTATCTGGCGGTCGGCGACGACACCACCTTCTTGCTGACGAAGGTGATCTGCACGCTGGGCTGGATCCCTTTCCTGCTGCTGTGCGGGGTGCTCTGCGCACTGCTGGTGCTGGTAGGGCTTCGTTGTGTGAAGCGTTGCCACAGCGCAGGAGGCTTACTGGCCATGATGGCAGGGCTGACCATCGGCGGGCATTTTCTGCTGAATGTGATCGCCAGCTGTGGCCTGCCGCTGTGGGACGCTCACTTCCCCTTCGTGCAAGGCAGCCTGTTCACCGTCATTGATCTGGCGCTGCTGGGCGTGGCGCTGTCGGTATTCCGGCAGGCGGGCTGCCCGGAGGATGCGCAGCAAACTCCGGCGAGGGTATAGGATAACGAAAAAACCAGCCGTGACTGCGTTGCAGTCACGGCTGGTTTTATGTATAATTACCGGTACACCTTCGGCTCCGCCTGCGCAATCACATCAATGATCTGGTTCTGCGTACTGATCCGATAGTGCTTCCACGGCGCGTCACAAAGGCTCAGCAGTCCCGCGTCCACGGTGACCGTCAGGTAGTCCAGCAGCTTCGACTTCTCGAATACCGCCAGATACTTCCCCGTCCTGATCTCCTGCGGGTCATAGGAGCAGAAGGACTCGTTCCGCACCTGATAGAGGATATAGTCCTCAAACACGATCTCCATGGTCGCCGCCGTGTCAGGCAAAAGCGGCGCACAATGGGCCAATACCGTGTCCACAGCGTCATCGCCGGTGAGATGAGCCGCTTCCGGAGCGGTCACCGCGCCGCAAAGGGTGATATGCAGCCGGTTTTCCTCTGTCTCCCGCAGCTGACGGAGAAACGGATCGTTCCGGCCGCTGTCCAGCATACGGCCCGCCGCTTCAAAGGACAAGGTCTCCATCATTCCACTTCCGTATCGGGCATCTGCACAGCGGTGCCGCCATCCAAGCCGAAATCGTCGGCCACAGAGGAGGTATCCCGCTTGAGCATGGTCTCCATGACACGGATGTCGCTGTCGATATCCATGGCGGCGTCGCGGTACAGGTCGTCCAGCTGGTGCTCGAACCCGGCGATGATATTGTCCATGGTCTCCTCAATGCGTGCCTTGGCCTGATTGAGATTCTCGCCGCTCACCCCTGTCTCCTCAAAGTCGGCGTAGCTATCCAGCAGCTTTTGCGTGGTGGGCAGGTAATAATTCAGGAATGTGCTGGCCTTGGCCTTCTTGGCAGGCTCCTCCTGAATGACCTTGAAGATCTGGCGGGTGATGGCCTCCAATCGGTCGATCTTGGCGCTGAGTACCGAATCATCAATGCGGTCGTTGGCCCGGCGGATGGCCGCCAGCGTGCCCTCGTCGCCCACGGCTTCCGATGATGCGGCGGCAGGCTGCGCCGTCTGTTGGGCGCTGGCGGCGCGGCGGGCGGCAAAGTAGGCGTTGGCCGCGTTCTGTGAGCGGAACAGCATGTCGTTGCCCCGGTCCAGATAGGTGTCGGGACCCCACATGCCCTTTTCGATCATGGCCTCCAGATCACGCTCGGCCTTGCTCTCCCCCACATCGGCGGCCTTCATGAGATGGGCCAGCGGGATAGCGTCCCGCGTACCGGCACAGGCCAGATACTTGGCGTAGCGGCGCATCTTGCGGTTCATGATGGCGCCGCCGCTCAGCAGGGCAAGGCCGCCCGCCAGCAATCCCGTGGGATAGAAGAGCTGCCGCAGAAAATACCACCACTCGTGATAGTTGACGGCATAGCTCAGATCATTGTACACCACATTCATCATGGCCGCGCAGCCCAGCGCCGCCAGTACGATGCCGACGATCTTCAGCGCCTTGGCCCCTCCCGCGGAGGGCTGGGGTGTCTGGGTGACCTTCTTGACGGCGCTGGTCTTTTCCGTCTGCTTCTGCTGGACGGTCTGCTGCGTCGCCTGCTGCTTCTGCTCCTCCGCCTTCGCCCGGATATGCGCCGCCGTGGTGGAGACCGCCTTTTTCAGCTTCTGCGGGTTGTCGGTCAGCTTTTTGATCAGCAGGATCAACCCCACCGGCCACGCCACCAGAAACATAATACCGATCAGCAGCCACGCGCCAAAGTCGTTGTCGTTTCTGCCGCCGCGGTTGGGCTGCCGCTGCGGCCGGTAGTCATCATGATACTCCATTATTATTTCTCCCCTCTGGATTTCAGCTTCCGCTTGTTGCCCTTCTCGTCCACGATCCATGTATTTTCCAGATGGCTGCGCAGGCTGCCCAGAATGGCCTCCTTGTACTCCAGCCGCAGGGCTTCCCGCTCGGCCTCCTCCTCGACGGTCAGGCCGTCGGCCTTGGCCTTGCGGGCCAGCTCGTTGATGCGATCAATTTTCTCCTGCTTCATGGCTCCATTCCCCCAAATTCTGTGTATGATACAGCCGGGCGTAAGCGCCCTGCCTGACTAACAATTCCTCATGGCTGCCCTGCTCGGCGATGCGGCCCTCCTGCACCACCAGAATACGGTGGGCACTGCGGATGGTGCTGAGCCGGTGGGCGATGATCAGCGTGGTGCGGCCCTTGGCCAGCATGTCGAAGGCATGCTGGATCTTCGCCTCGGTGACGCTGTCCAGCGCCGAGGTGGCCTCGTCCAATATCAAAATGGGCGGGTCCTTTAAAAACACGCGGGCAATGGCCACACGCTGCTTCTGGCCGCCGGACAGCAGCGTGCCCCGCTCGCCCACATAGGTGTCGAAGCCCTGCGGCATGGCCATGATGTCGTCGTAGATCTCGGCGCGGCGGGCGGCTGCCTCCACCTCCCCGTCAGTGGCGTCGGGACAGCCATAGCGGATGTTCTCCCGCACGGTGTCGGCAAACAGGAACACATCCTGCTGCACCACGCCGATAGCCCGGCGCAGGTCGTCCAGCCGGATATGGCGCACATCCACGCCGTCAATGTCGATCTCGCCCTCGGTCACATCGTAAAACCGGGGGATCAACTGGCAGAGGGTGGACTTTCCGCCGCCGGAGGGGCCTACCACCGCCACCGTCTCGCCCTGCGCCACATGCAGCGTCACATCGTGGAGCACCTCGTCCGCGCCGTCGTAGGTAAAGCTGACATCCTTTACATCAATGCCGCCCCGGACGCTGGGCATAGATCGTGCGTCGTCCGCGTCGGCAATGGTGGGATCGGTGCCCATCAGCTCGATAAACCGGTGCAGGCCCGCAAAGCCGTTGGAAAACATCTCGGCAAAGTTGGCCAGCTTCCGCACCGGCGTGATGAAGGTGGTAATATACAGGCTGAAGGTGATAAGGTCAACGTAGTCCATCCGGTCGCCCATCATCAGCCAGCCGCCGCCTGTGATGACCGCCACATTCAGCAGCGTGACGAACAGCTCCATGGTGGAGTTGAACCGGCCCATCTCTTTATGGAAGCCCCGCTTGGCGGTCTTGAAGGTCTCGTTGGCGCAGTCAAACCGCTGCTGCTGGATGGTCTCGTTGCCGAAGGCCTTCACCGTGCGGATGCCGCTGAGACCGGATTCGATCTCGGCGTTGATGGCACCGGTCTTTTGCTTGGCCGCCACCGAGGCGCGGCTCATGCCGCCCCGCAGCAGCATCAGTACCACCAGAAACACCGGAATGATGGCCATGACGATCAGTGCCATGCGCCACTCGATACGGAACATCACCGCCAGCGCTCCCACGATGGTGATGATGGAGATGGTCAGATCCTCCGGCCCGTGGTGAGCCAGCTCCGTCAGCTCGAAAAGGTCGGTGGTCAGGCGGCTCATCAGCTGGCCGGTACGGTTGCGGTCATAGAAATCAAAGCCCAGCGTCTGCATATGATGGAAAAGGTCACGGCGGATATCCGCCTCCACCCGGATGCCGAAGGTATGGCCCCAGTAGGTGACGATAAAGTAAAGCCCCGCCCGCAGCACAAAGGCCAGCGCCACAATGGCCATCACTGTAAAAAACACACGATAGTTTTTCTCCGGCAGCCACTGGTACAGCGCCACGCGGCTGACCAGCGGAAAGGCCAGATCCACCATGGCGATCAGGATGGCGCAGCTGATGTCCAGCGTAAACAGCTTCCAGTGGGGCTTGAAATAGCTCAAGAAGATCCGCAGCGGACTGCGGGTGCGGTAATCCTGCGTTGTCATATTTCGATTCCTTTTCCAAAGACAATTCTCCAATTATATATTATATCACGGCAGGCGCTCTTTGACAAGGCGGACGACGCAAAGAAAAGCAGCGGCGCTGCCGCTGCTTTTCAGGGTCATATTTACATCAGTTGACGCGGACAAGGATCTCCGCCGTAGAACTGCCCAGAGTGATGGTAACGGTGGCCTCGCCCTTGCCGACGCGCTCGAGCTTACCATCAGAAGAGACCTTTACCACATTTGTATTGGAGCTCTTCCATGTGGGAGTACCAGTAATGCCTTCCAGAATCAGCTGGCAAGAAGTCTCTTTAGACTGCATTGTAATGTCATATATGCCATCCTCTCTGGGTTTAAGCTCTATGCCATACTCTGTCTTGATCTTCAGGTTCTTCAGAGAGGTGCTGGTATTGGTGTTGCCGTCGTCTGGCTTATTCGTAGTATCCGGCTTATTGGTGGTCGTTCCGTCGTCGGGGGTGTTCGTATTGGTGTCGGCCTTCTTCTGGACGGTGACGGCACAGGCCGCACTTTCGTCGCCGCAGGTGACGGTGATCATGGCCGTACCCTCGGCCACGGCGGTAACGGTACCGTCGGTATCCACCTTGGCCACGCCGGAATCATTGGTGATCCAGCTGTAACCCTCCACAGCGCCGCCGGTAGCGGTCAGCGTTCCGGTCTCACCGGGTGCCAGCAGCAGCGTGGTGTGATCCAGCGCCAGCTCCTTGACCGCAGGCTCGTCGGGCGGCGGGGTAACGGGGTCCTGCTGGACGGTGCCGGGGTTGGGATCGTTGGCCGGCTCCTGATTGCCGCCGAACCAGCCCTTCACCGTGTCGCCGGCGAAGGCCCATACCAGAACGGCGATCAGCAGCACCACCACGACCACCAGAACAGGCCCCACGATGCTGGGTGCTTTTTTCTTCTGCTCCATCTGGCGATGGCCCCGCTTCTTCACTTTACCGTTATAATATTCCTCGTCTTCCGCGCAGAAAGGGCAACTTTTATAGCTGTCGGAGAACATTTCCCCGCATTTATTACACTTGATCAAGCTCATGCTTTCCATTCCCTCCAAAGGACATACTCTTAATAATACTTAGCTATAATACCCCAAAAGCAACCATCCCGTCAACTGAAAATCATGGAAATTCATCATTTTTTTACATCTTTTCTTGCTTTTCGACGGTTAAGTTCCTATAATAATGTGCACTGAATAACAGAAAAAGCCTTATATTTCAATCCATAGAGGCCAATCTGTGGTATAATAGGAGCAAGAGAACTGGCAAAAATCCAGCAAAAACCTTGCACTCGGAGGGCAACTATGTATCGTTACAGCAATGGCCAGATCAGCTTGGCGGATTTCAAACAGCCGGTGGGCATGAATCTGAAGGAAAGCAACCGTTGGGTAAAGAAAGCCCAGACGATCCCCTGGCCAGAGATCGAGAAGCGCTACGCCGCCCTATTCACCAACCGGAAAGGCAATGTGGCCAAGCCGCTGCGTCTGGCCTTGGGCGCCTGCATCATTCAGGCGGAGTATGGTTTCTCAGATGAAGAAACTGCCCTTATGATCCAAGAGAACCCGTATCTGCAGTATTTCTGCGGGTATCCTGGCTATGATGATGAAAAGCTGCCCTTTGATCCGTCTTTGATGGTGTATTTCCGCAAGCGCCTGACGCCGG
>USMI01000005.1 GCA_900555735.1 uncultured Eubacteriales bacterium
CCAGCATGCCCATGATGTGCTGGCTGTCGGCCACGTTCTGCTGGCAGCCGAAGGTATCCACCAGCGCCCGGACGGTCTTGCCCCGCTGCCGGTGCAGCTCTCTTATTTTTTTGGTAAACTCCCGCTGACGCTCCATATCCGCGTCAGACAGGACCACATTCTTTCGTTCCAAGGGTACCTCCTTCACCCGGCGCGATGCGCAGGGCGATATTTAATCATAATATTATACCATATTCAAAACCGCAATACAAGAAACCCGCAGAATAAAAGTTGCAAATTCCGTCGCCATGCGCTATGATGGGGGTACTTTGAATTTACAGCGAGGGATTTCACATGATCTATGCTCTTTATACCGCCGTGATCTTAGTGCTGGTGGGCTGTGACCAGCTGCTGAAAAGCTGGACGGTGCATCATCTGGCGCTGGGCGAGAGCACGGCGTTTCTGCCGGGCTTCATGCAGCTGACCCGCGTACACAACTACGGCGCGGCGTGGTCCAGCTTCTCCGGGAAAACGGCCCTGCTGATCGTGGTAACGGCGGCGCTGATGATCGCGGTGGCCTATCTGCTGATCCGGCGCATCGTGCGCCATCCGCTGGGCGCGGCGGCCGCCGTGCTGATTTTAGGCGGCGGCGTGGGCAACATCATCGACCGCATTGTTCACGGCTATGTGGTGGATATGTTCGACCTGCTGCTGTTCAACTATCCCGTGTTCAATCTGGCCGACTGCTTTGTGGTGGTGGGCGTGATTTTAGGCGCGGTGTACTACCTGTGGTTCTACGAACAATACGACGCGAGGAAGAAAGACGATGCATCTGACACTGACGGCGACAAGTGAGGATAAGGGCGCACGGATCGACGCATGGCTGGCAGCTCACACCGATGGCCTGACCCGCAGCGCCGCCGCCAGACTGCTGGAGACCGGCGGCGTCACCGTCAACGGCGCGGCGGCAGCTAAGAACTACCGTCTTACCGGAGATGAGACCATTGAGGTCAGCCGTCCCGAGACGGAGGAGACCGCTGTGGAGGCGCAGGATATCCCGCTGGACGTGGTGTATGAGGACGCGGACGTGATCGTGGTGAACAAGCCTGCCGGTCTGGTGGTGCATCCCGCACCGGGCCACCCCGACGGCACGCTGGTAAACGCTCTGCTGCATCACTGCGGCGATTCCCTGTCCGGCATCGGCGGCGAAAAGCGCCCCGGCATCGTCCACCGTATCGATCGGGACACCAGCGGCCTGATCATCGCCGCCAAGAACGACGCCGCCCATCTGGCGCTCAGCGCTCAGCTCAGCGACCATACCCTTGCCCGCACCTACGAGTGTCTGGTGACGGGCAATCTCCGGGAGGACAGTGGCACCGTGGACGCGCCCATCGGGCGGCATCCCACCGACCGGAAGAAAATGGCGGTCAACACCCGCAACGGTCGCCGGGCCGTGACCCACTGGGAGGTCATCGCCCGCTATAACGGCGCCACCCATGTGCGCTGCCGTCTGGAGACGGGCCGCACCCATCAGATCCGCGTCCATATGGCCTATATCGGCCATCCCATTCTGGGGGACACGGTGTACGGCGCGAAGAAGCCTGTCCCCGGCCTGACGGGCCAGTGTTTGCAGGCGGTGGAGCTGCGGTTCCTCCATCCCCGCACGGGAGAGCTGGTGACGGTCAGCTGTCCGCGCTGCGAGGAATTTGAGCGGCAGCTGCGGAAATACGAAAACCGGGATTAAACGGTGTATGGGGCGGTGAAACCCACCGCCCCATACATTTTTTGCATTTTTCTTACAAAAGGTGTTGACAAATCCGCCGTTCTACGCTATTATATTACCGTTGTCCGCGCGGTTAGCTCAGCTGGCTAGAGCACATGCTTGACGTGCATGGGGTCACAGGTTCGAGTCCTGTACCGCGCACCATTGGAAACCCTTGAAACCACATGGTTTCAAGGGTTTTTGTCTTGTCCAAAAGTGGAGTTAGCCTTATTTTTAGCCTTATGAAGTCACCCGATAGAAACAGACTGGATAAATTGCTCCATTCTCTGAGCGCTATCCTGCTTCATCTGTTTCGTAACATGTCCGTAAACATCCAACGTGAAAGCCGCAGTGGCATGGCCGAGATTTTCCTGCACGGTTTTAATGTCATCGCCGCTTTTGATACAGGCAACTGCGTATGTATGGCGCAGGTCGTGGAAACGGGTGGATGGCGCACCGATTTTCTTTACGATTCGCTTGAAGCAGTCGTACACCGTGCGATAGGATAAGTATCCGCCTGTTTGATTGGAAAAGACCAGACCGTTTTCCTGCCAGGCATCGCCTGCTTCCAGCCTCATACCGTTTTGCTTCAGCTTCTGCAGGCGAAACAGAAACACCACCGAGGGAGACAGAGAGATGCTGCGGGCACGGTTATTCTTCGGCGGAGAGAAGTAGTATTGCCCGTCCTTTTTCTGCTCTTTGCGGAGTTGACGTTTCACAGTCAGGATGCCGTTCTCGAGGTCAATATGCTCCCAGCCTAACCCAAGTATTTCGCCCTCCCGCAGCCCTGTAAACAGCGCGATTTTGTAAAGGCATTCGTGGGGACTTCCTTGTACTTCTTTCAGAAATGCAGCGATTTGATCTTCCTCCAGCGGGTGCATTTCTTTCTTGATAACACGGGGAAGTGTACAGGCATCCGTTGGATTGACGCGCAGATAGCCGATCAGCACCGCTTGCTGCATGGCCTTGTGAAAAACGCCGTGAATGTTCTTCACCGTCTTTGCTGAAAGGGGATTGACTGTTGGGTCGGTTGGAGAGACAAGTTGATTGTAAAAGTGCTGTACCGTGTGGGCCTTCAGTGCTTCCAGCTTGATGTTCCCAAGACGCGGCGCAATATACAACTCCACATTCTTTTTGTAGAGATACGCCGTAGACGCTTTCACGCCGCCAAGATAGTCCTGTGTCCAGATGTCCAGCCATTCTCCAACCGTCAGCTTGCAGGGTACTTTGTAGGTGCCGTCATCCAGTGATGCCGTGATCTGACGTAGCTTCTGAGCCACTCCCTTCTGTGTCTTTCCGGTGATGCTGCGCTGGATCTGCTTGCCTGTGCCGGGGTCGAAGCCCTCTGTGTAGTGGCCTTGCCAGTAGGTGTAGGTCTTGCCGTTCTTTGTTGTTGTGATCTTTCTGATGGAACCGGCGCCACCGGCTCCTTTTCCTGTTTTTGTACGCGGCATATACGCTCCTTTCCGCCGCGCGGAATGTACCACTACCATGATATATCCCGCGCGGCTATTGTGCAAGTTTTATTTCTGTGACGAAGAGATTTACATATTTCTGTGACGAAGAGATTTACTTTCGCAGGAACTCCAGCAGGGCCTCCCGAGGGATACGGATCTGCCTACCGATGCGAACGCTTCGTATCTGTCCGAAGCGGCGGCGTTCCAAGGCGACGCCCAGTTCTTCATTACCCGGCAGCGTATAACGTGGATGAGACATCTTGTCATGGAAGAAGCGAATGGCGGAGAGGTCGGTCTTGATGGTGCTGGCCGACTTGCCCTGCTCCTGCAAATAGAGAACATAGCTCACCAGATGCTTACCGCTGATGTTCTCCAGCTTTTGCAGATGGTAATGAACAGCGAGGTAGGCGCAGAACCGTTTGACCGCCTCGTAGTAGCGATCTTTGGTACGGAAGCTGCCCTGCCGGTTGTGCCGGGCCAGCTTATCCAGTTGGGCAACGAGGGTGTGGTAAATACCATTTGTGGTCATATAGAGAAAGCTCCTTGAAATCAAAGTTATGTTCAGATGGGCGCACTTCACCCGTTGGCAAGGAGGGCTGTTTCCGGTGTATCTCCGCAGAAAGGATAGACTGCCGCAGGCGGAAAACCTTGGTGCTGTGTGCTTTTTGCGGCCTACCTGTATGTCTGTCTCTCTTTACTTGTGCCAGGTCAGTATGCTGCGGTATGGAGGTCTTTGACCTCTGCTCGTGTGAGCGACCGCGGACACCAGGCCGCTGAACTCGGCTGCGGGAGGCTCCGCCGGTGTCCTGTGATCCGCCCGGCGACGGATCGAGGGATGCGCGATACCCCGTATGACCGGCGCCGCACTCTGACTACGGCATACAGGGCGGGAGCTTGCCTCTCCCTTGACGACTTTCCTGCCGTATCGTCCCAACGGCTTTTACAAAGCTTCTCTTTTCTGCGGTATCACGGCGATGGCAAATACCGCGATAAAAATAGTAAGCAAAGACGCAGGAAGAATCTTCCTGCCGTTTCGGCTTCATACGATCCTTCCTGCGTTTGCAGTATTGTTCAATTTTAATGACCGCCCGGTTTTTCCGGGAGGGTTCATTTTGACATACTTCTCACAAGTGATTAACCTACCCCTGCACTACTTGCCCGGCTCCTTTTCGCAGGCCAGCACTACCACACCAGACAGAACCAAAACAATGCCGGTCAGTGTCCACAGACTTAAGGCCTCCTGAAACACCGTTACGCCAATGACCGCCGACATTACCGGCTCGATATTGGCTATGATCGCCGCTTTCCCGCCTTCCACGGTTTCCAACCCCTTGGTATACAGCGTAAACGGGAGGGCGGTCCCAACGACCATAAGGCCAAGCGCAGCCAGACCCGTCCGCGGCTCAGCCAACGCCGGCAGCAGCGTCGGCCAGTCCGCCAAAAACAGCGATGCGACCCCGGCGATCAGAAACGTCCAATACGCCATGGTAAACGAATCGTAGTACCGCATCCCGTAATGGGCAAAAATGGTATAGCCGCCATAGCACAACCCAGAGGCGAGCCCCATCAGCAGACCCTCCAGCGAAATACGCACGTCGCTGCCCACAATACCGCTGACCAGCGCACAGCCGCACAAAGCCAGCAGCAGCGCTGTGATCTTCCGGGCTGTCAGCGGCGTTTTCCAGAATATTGCGCCGAACAGCACCACGAACGACGGCGCCAGATACATCAGAATACTGGCCACAGCCAGCGAGCACAACTGCTGACAGCGGAAATACACCAGTCCCAACAGCAGCATACTGATCAGGCCACTGCCGAGAAAAATGGGCAGATGGCGCAGCCTGATGCGGAATACCTGCCGCTTGAACGCCATGCAAAACGCCGTAAACAGGATCGCTGTGCCGCCAAAGCGCAGCGGCATCATGTTCAGCAGCGACACCCCTGCCGTCGTGAGGACCCGATTGAACAGCCCCAAAAAGCCCCAGCAAACAGCTGCCGCAATGACGTATACATATCCAATCGCTTTTTTCATCGTTTTTCCTCTCGTGCCTCCCGCTAGATACTGATGCGCAGAATGTCGGGATTTCTGGCGATCAGATCCAAGCCCTCATCCTGCGTGATGGGCTGGCGGCAGCGGACGGTGAGCTTCAGCTCCAGCACACTGCCTTCCCGCACGGCATCACTGCGTTCGATGTGGCCGCCATGGCTCTTGACGAACTGGCGGATGTACTTCTGCATTTCGGGCGTATCCGCGATGCGAACGTTGAGCTCCTGCGCCACAAGAGCGTCGTTGCCCACCGGGAAACGGTGCAGCACCGTCTGACTGATGACCACCACCGCGGTCTCCATCACACCCAGCCAGTAGAGTCCCGCGCCGATGGCAAGACCCACAGCAGAAGTCGCCCACATGCCTGCGGCTGTGGTGAGACCCTTGATAGACGAGGAGTTCCGGTCACGGAAGATCACACCTGCACCGAGAAAGGAGATGCCGCTGACCACCTGTGCCGCCAGACGGCCGGGATCGGAATTGCGCCCGGCAATGCCCAAATCTATCAGGTCCACAAAGCAATACTTTGACAGGATCATGATAACAGCCGACGTTACGGCGATGATGCAGTGCGTGCGGATTCCGGCATCCTTCTGCCGTTTGGAGCGCTCCAGTCCGATAAGGAAGCCAAACAGCTCCGCCACGAGAATACGAATGAGAAATTCAAGGTTGTCGCCGACGGTCAGTACCGCCTCCGGCAGATAATCGGTCAATCCGAATAACATAGCAGCCTCCTGTTTCTGATAAAAAGCATCCCGGGACGAGAACCATTTTCTCGTCCCGGGATGGTTCTGTCATGATAGAGACATGTATGCGTCACTTTACACGGTGACAGGCCACAAAGTGGTCCGGCGCCACTTCACGCAGCTCCGGGCTGGAAGCAAAGCATTCTTCCGTGGCATAGGGGCAGCGAGCCGCAAAGTGACAGCACTGGGGCAGATTTACCGGCGAGGTGATCTCGCCTTTAAGGACGATGCGCTTTTTCCGGTTGCGCAGCGAAGGTACCGGGATGGCTGACAACAGCGCCTCGGTGTAGGGGTGCATGGGATGGGCAAACAATTCCTCGGAACCAGCCTTTTCGACCAGCTGGCCCAAGTACATTACGGCGATGTCGTCCGCAAAATGATTTACCACCGACAGATCGTGGGTAATGAAGATATATGTCAGCCCCATCTGCTCCTGCAAATTGCCCAGCAGGTTCAGGATCTGCGCCTGAATGGATACGTCCAGTGCAGACACCGGCTCGTCGCAAACGATAAACTTGGGGTTCAGCGCCAGTGCGCGGGCGATGCCGATACGCTGACGGCGGCCGCCGTCCAGCTCATGGGGATAGGTGTTCACCAGCCGCTCGGCCAGTCCCACCGTTTCCATCAGCTCCAGCACCCGCTGCTGCATCTGCTGCTTGTCGCGGATAAGGTGATGCAGGCGGATCGGCTCGCTGATGAGCTCGCTGACGGATTTGCGGGGATCCAGCGAGGAGTACGGGTCCTGAAAGACGATCTGCATGTCACAGCGCAGCCGGCGCATCTGCGTCTTATTCAGCTTCAGCACATCCTGCCCTTCAAACAGCACCTGTCCGCTGGTAGGTTCGATAAGCCGCAGGATCGCCCGGCCAGTGGTGGACTTGCCGCAGCCGGACTCACCCACGATACCCAGTGTCTTCCCCCGCTGAATGGAAAAGCTCACATCATCCACGGCGTGGAGGGTGCCGCGCGGCGTTTCAAAATACTTTTTCAGGTGTTTGACTTCCAGGATATTGTCTGCCATGGGTCAGCCCTCCTTTCTTTCAATGTGGAACGCGGGATCGTCATACGCGCTGCAGGCCACATAGTGCGTGGAGCTGACCCAACGCTTCTGGGGCTGCTTGGCCCGGCAGGCGTCGGTAGCATAGCGGCAGCGCGGCGCAAAGGCACAGCCTTCCGGCAGTTTTGACGGATCCGGCATCAGGCCCGGAATGGGCGTAAGCTGGTGGCGCCGGTCGTTGATATTGGGCAAAGAGTTGAACAGGCCTTCTGTGTACGGGTGTAAGGTATGCTCGAATACATCCTCCAGCGTACCATACTCCACGATGCGGCCGGCGTACATAACCGCCACCTCATCGCATATCTCCGCCACGATACCCAGATCGTGCGTGATCATGATAAGACCCATTTTGTAGGTCTCCTTCAGATCCTGCATGATCTCCAGCACCTGTGCCTGAATGGTCACATCCAGCGCGGTGGTAGGCTCGTCGGCAATGAGCAGCTTTGGGTTGCAGGCAAGGCCAATGGCGATAACGACTCGCTGCTTCATGCCGCCGGAGAATTGACTGGGGTACTCCTTGGCCCGCTCAGCAGGAATGCCCACCGTCTCAAGCATCCGGCCTGCTTTTTCCAGAGCGTCCTTCTTGTCCAGATGCTCATGGATCATCAGGGTCTCCGCGATCTGGTCGCCCACGGTGAACACCGGGTTCAGCGCGGTCATGGGATCCTGAAAAATCATGGCCACATCCTTGCCGCGGATGGCGTTCATTTCGCTGTCATCCATGGACAGCACATCTTTTCCCTCCAGCTCGATGGCGCCTCCGGTGATGACGCCTACCTGATCAGGTATCAGATTCATGATGGAAAGGGCTGTGGTGGTCTTTCCTGCGCCGGTCTCTCCGACCAACCCCACCGTCATGTTGCGCCGGACTGTCAGATCAACGCCGTTGACCGCGTAGATCGTAGCATCGTCCGTGCGGTATTCCACCTGCAGATCCTTCACCTGCAGGATCACATCGTTCTCCGGTGTCAGAGCCGGAGTCTGCGTGTCAGTCATGTTGTGTCTCCCCCTTTCTCAGTGCTTCAGTTTGGGATCCAAAGCATCCCGCAGACCGTCGCCCACCAGATTGAAAGCGATGACCGTCAGCAGCAGCGCCAGACCGGGGAACAGCGTCATATAGGAATATCCAAGGATATAGTTTCTGCCCGCAGAAAGCATGGCGCCCCATTCAGGCGCAGGCAGCGGCACACCCAGACCAAGGAAGCTCAGGGATGCGGCGGACACGATGGCAGAGCCCATGCGGAAGGTGGTCTGCACGATGACCGGCGCCAGACAGTTTGGCAGAACATGCTGGGCGATGATCTGCAGGTTGTTGGCGCCGATGGCACGGGCCGCCTCAATGTAATCGTTGTTGCGTACCGTCAGCACCGCCGCGCGGGTCACCTGCGCGAAAGTGCATATACTGCACACGCCTACGGCGATCATCAGATTCAGTGTGCTTTTACCCAGCGCGGACACGATGGCGATGGCAATGAAGATGCTGGGCAAAGCCAGAAACACATCATTGACGCGCATGATGACATTTTCCACAATGCCGCCGCAATAGCCCGCAATGGCGCCGAGCGGCACGCCGATGATCAGGGACACCAGCACGGCCACAAAGCCCACAGCCAGCGAATACCGCGCGCCATACAGCACACGGATAAGAATGTCACGGCCCAGCTCGTCTGTGCCGAAGGGATGGGCAAGACTCGGATGCTGCAGCCGCTTGCCCACGGCGCTGATCACCTGTGTGTCGTAGTCAAAGATCACACCGGCCAGCAGCGAGATCAGAATGATCAGCAGGATAAACGACAGGCCCAGTACGGCGCTCCTGCTTTTGCGAAAGCGGCGCCACACCTCCTGCACCTGTGAACGGTGCTTGATGCGGACGGGCGCGTTGTTTTCTTGTTTCATTACTTGCCCACCTCCGCCTTTTTGCGCTTTCTCGCGTTCTGTGCGGCATACTGCACCTTGACGCGGGGATCTACATAGGCATACACGATGTCCATGATGAGGTTGATGAGACATGTCACGATGGCCGTGAGCACCAGAAAGCCCGTCACAGTGGGGATGTCACGGTCATTGATGGCAGCCACCAGCTGACGGCCCACGCCGGGCCATGCAAATACGGTCTCCGTCAGCACACAGCCGGCCATAACATAGGCAAACTGCATACCGCTGGCGGTGATAATGGGGATCAGCGCGTTGCGGAAAGCGTGCTTGAGCACACTGTCCTTTCTGGTCACGCCCTTGGCACGGGCGGTAGTCACATAGTCAGCGCGGATCGTCTCCAGCATGGACGACCGCGTGGTACGGGTAATAAATGCTGCCAGACCGGTGCCCTCTGTGATGGCGGGCAGGATAATGGAGGAAAACGAACGCATACCGCTGGCAGGCAGCCACCCCAGCGTCAGCGCAAACAGGATAATCAGCAGAAGGCCCAGCCAGAAGTTGGGAATGGACAGGCCCAGAAGAGAAAAGATCATACACACGCCGTCTTGCCATGTGTTTTGCTTTACCGAGGCATAGATGCCCAGCGGCAGCGAAATGACCACTGCCACAAATATTGCCGCCAATGCCAGCATCAGTGTGGCGGGGAATTTTTCCATATACAGGCTCAGCACGTCCTGCTGGGTAATATAGGAGCGGCCCAGATCGCCCCGAACCATGTTGACGACATAGTTGCCATAACGCACCAGAAGAGGCTTGTCCAGACCGTATTCCGCCCTTACGGCGGCGATTTCCTCGTCAGTGGCATTTTCACTGACGATCTGATATACCGGGTCGCCCGGGGCCAGATCCATGATAAAGAACACCAGAAAAACAATGCCCAAAATCACAGGGATCAGCATCAGGATTCGTTTCAAAACATATTTGAGCATAAACTCTCTCCAGAAAGAAACTCTACATCTTTGTTTTGGCCGAGGGCGGTCGGAAGGCTCCGACCGCCCCTCAGCGCGTGGACTTGCTGGGATAAAAAGAAGGTTACTCTGTTACGTAGGCGTAGGTGAAACGATGCACCTCGGAGCAGTTGGGCGTGAAGCCCTGCAGCTTGGCGGTGGCAGCCACATACACGGTATCATAGTACAGAGGCATAATGGGCAGCTGGTCGATGACATCCTTCTGGATCTTGGCATACAGTGCCAGACGGGCGGTGTCGTCGACCTCCACCAGAGCCTTATCCATCAACTCGTCGATGGCGGCATCACCAAAGTGGCTGCGGTTGGAACCGCTGCCGGTGTGCAGCAGAGGACGGACGTTCATGTCGGGGCCGGCATTCTCGTTGGCCCAGTTGTACAGGGATGCGTCATAGTTAGCATCCTTGAACAGCGCCTTCAGCGCGGTAAGCTCCATGGATTCGATCTGCATATCCACCAGACCGGTAGCGTTAAAGCACTGCTGGATGGCCTGTGCCTGCAGCAGCTTTACATCGCCGCTGACGCTCATGGTGAAGCTGAGCTTATTGCTCTCGCTGTAACCAGCGTCCTTCAGCAGCGCGACAGCCTTATCCATATCGGTGTTGTAGTGCTCCACGTCCTCCGTCAGGCCATAGCCGGGGGAGAAGAAGCTGTAAGCGGGAACGCCGTTGCCCTCGGCAGCCACTTCAATGACCTTTTCCCGGTCAATGGCATAGGCCAGACCCTGCCGCACGCGAACATCGTCAAAGGGAGCGCGCGTGGTGTTGAAGGTCAGATAGTGCATGGTGTCGCCGCCGGTCTCTATCAGCTGCAGGTCGGAATTGCCGCGAACGGTATCCAGATCGATGCGGGCCGGGAACAGGCACACGTCAATTTCGCCGGTCTGCAGGGAGATCAGGCGGGCAGAAGCCTCAGGAATGATGCGGAAGGTAATGACCTCGCTCTTGGGCTGCTCGCCGAAGTAATCCGCGAAACGATCCACGGTGGTATGATCGTTGAGGACCCACTCCCGGAGCACATAGGGACCGGTACCGATCTTGAAGCCATCATCAGGGTTTTCGGTGACAGCCTTCTCGTTGAGGATGCTCAGGGTCTTGTCCGCCAGGAAGAACAAAATATCCTGTACGGGAGCGGAGAGCTTCAGCTCCACGGTGTAGTCGTCGGGGGTGTTGATCTCGCTGATCCACTGCACCTTCTCGGAGGTGTAAGAGGAGTCTACGGCGCGGGTATAGGTAAACTTGACGTCGCTGGCCTTCAGTTCCTCGCCATTGTGGAACTTCACGCCCTTGCGCAGGTGGAACACCCACGTCACGTCGTCGGTCTGCTCATAGCTCTCGGTCAGGTTGTTCTCGAACTCGCCGTCGTTGTTGTTGATAAGGGTATTGTGCGTCAGCCAGTACAGAGACAGGTTGGGACGGCTGTTGGACGCCTGAGGATCCAGCGTGGTCACGTTCTCCTCGGTGCCCACCACCAGTTCCTTCTTCACGCCGGTCTCACTGTTTCCTCCGTTCTCGCTGCCGCCGCCGCAGCCGGCCAGCAGGCTCAGCGCCATCATGAGAGCCAGACACAGCGCCACAAGCTTTTTGATGGATCTTTTCATGCAGTTTCCTCCTTTTATTTTGGTTTGTCTTATTTTACTTTTCACTGATGCTGCCACCAGAAAGTAACGCATTTTATTCGTAGCACACCGCTTCGCCCACGGTATAATCGTCCATTTCGTCAAAGGGATAGAAAGGCCGGGGTATACGGTGATAGGGCAGACTCTTCAGATCCGACACGCCGACGCAGCCCGGCACATCCACCGTGCAGAAACAGCTGGCGAATGCCGAAAACGGCAGCCGGAACGATGTGTTGGCTTTTACCTCCACCAGATCATACAGCTTCGGTTCAATGCCGAAATGGCGGTAGATCTGCGGATCGCCGGTGTTGGCGGGAAAATGGCAGGCCATTACATCATAGGTGCCGATACTGATCACGGCAGCCTTGCCGATATATTGGGGCAAACCGCGGCTATAGGGGCCTTCCATGATGTATTTTCCGTCATGCAGCGAGCGTACCACACCCCGCACGAGGGCAGGCGTCTGACCACAGTGATTGTAGGCCGCCCCCAGCGAAAACTCCGTCTCGCCGCCTACGCCGACGGAAAATGCCTTTTCTACCGCAGGGCCGTCCCGCACAATAGTGGCAAAGCGCAAAGGGGCTTTTCGCTCCAGCAGCCGCTGCAGCACGCTCACATTATCGCCTACGGCACCGCCGTTGGGTGAATCGCCGGTGTTGGCAAGGATCACTGGTTTGGCCGTGGCGCCATCCAGCGCCAGATCAATGGTCTCATCCACGGTTTTCAGCTTTGGCCAGCAGCTCTTGCGGCCGTTAAACAACTGTAGCGCCATCTTTCTGGCACAGGCCGCCGCTTCCGCGGCATCAGTGCCCACAGCTACTATCGTAGTCCCCGCAGAGCCCACATCCAGCCACGGCTGCATTTGGAATACGGTAAAATCCAACAGCGTCCCCTGCCGTACATATTCGTGTCCAACTTCCAGCACCTCGTGAAGGATGCCCTCCTGCGAGTTATAGCCCGCGCAGGGCAGGATCATAGGCAGCCGCACAGCGGCGTTGACAAAGGCACGACGGTTCTGGATCTTCATCAGGCCCAGCTTTGCGGCACGGTAGCCCGTCTCATAGGGGTCTACATGCGGATAGGTCTGATACCCGCAGCAAACATCGGAATTTTCCAAAATGGTGGGCGTAATGTTGGCATGCATATCATAGGCTGCGGCAATGACCACGTCCGGCCCCACCATTTGCCTTACCTTTTGCAGAATATAGCCGCAGGTGTCGTCCTCCCGGGTGTCCTGCGTGCCGCCGTGCAGCGCAGCAAATACGCCGTCCACCCGATCCATGGAGACATAGGTCGCCTGCACCCGATCCAGCAGCAGATCCACCGCTTCGGCGGTGACAGGCCCCATGCTCTGGGACCACATGGCAATGCTGGGTACCAGCGTGGCGCCGACCTCCCGGACTGCGGCGGCCATGCCGGTGGTCTCTACCGGAATACTGGGGTCTACCCCAGTCAGGACATCCTGTCCCTCCCGATACGTCCAATTATGAAAGCTCTGCAGGTCACACAACAGCGGATTAAAGGAATTTGTTTCCTGACTGAATTCAAAATACAGAATATGCAATGCACACAACCTCCTACCCGGTTACTAACTTACGTCACGAACTTGCCCGAACCTTTGCAAGTCTCGCAGCGTTTTTCTGGGGGCATGTTACACGAGTTGGTAATTTATCTTGTGCCTTAGTATATACTTATTGCCAAGTGCAGTCAATATGCGACAACAAGTTTTAACTTTTTGACAAGGTTTGACAATTTTATTTGTCGTATATGCACAACATCCGTGTGGCATGACGCTTTATCCACGCGCTTTTGGCCACTAAAAGGCAAATAATTCGGCTTTACGGGAAATGGTCAACAATTTCGCGTTGCATTGGCTGACCGAATATGGTAATATGTAACCAGCACCATCGACGGTAGGAAGGAGAACGTATATCATGCAGCCCAACGAGCGATATGATCTTATCATGCAAATGCTGTCATCACAGGACATGGTCACCATACCTGAGCTGATGCGCACATTTGACATTTCCATAGAAACAGCCCGGCGCGATCTGAACTATCTAGAAAAGGAAAAGCTGATCAAAAAGGTCTACGGCGGCGCTATTCTTTTCAATCGTATCGGCAGCATTTCCGGCGTATCGCAGCGTATGGTAGAGAACATTGCCGAAAAGGAAGCCATTGGCCGCAAGTGCGCCGAACTGGTTCATGATGGGGATACCCTGTTTCTCGGGCCGGGTACCACGGTGCTGCAGGTGGTCAAAAACCTCAAGAACAAGAAAAACCTCACCGTGGTGACCTATTCTCTGTATGTGGCCACGGAGCTTATTTCCACCGATACCACTGTGTACTTTATCGGCGGCCGCATCAACAACAAGGATGCCCATACCGAACAGGCACTGGACCGTTCGTGGGACTTTTTCTGCCCGCCCAAGGCCATTATCGGCGCAAGCGGTGTCAGCTCAAAATACGGTGTTACGGATTTCGAACCGGGTGATTCATATATCATGCGGGAAATGCTGTCCCGTGCGGCCAACATTATTCTGGTGGCTGACAACAGCAAGTTCGGACTGGTTCATTCATGCATTTCCTGCCCGATTTCGGATGTCAATCGCATCGTCACCGGCGCACATCAAAAAGAGGATATCCTGCAGGACTTTTCCAACTATGCACAGCGGTTCCTGTTTGTGGACGATTATCCTCCCGCTGATTCCGGTCAGAGATGACCATGCGTTGCAGGCTGTCGATCATTGCGCCTTAAAAAGTGCAAGCAACGGTCTGCCAATGTCAATGGAACGTATATCCCATCCACTGCGGTCTTGACCACAGTGGATGGGATACTTTTTTATTTTGGTTTTCTGTCAGTCTCATTGTCGCCCCTTGACTTGACAAGTATTTTCGAAACTTCCCCACGGGCAGCAAAACATAGACCAGACCGCATACAAAGCAGTCTGGTCTGTGTCCATTTTTATATGATGTCCGGAGATCTTCAGCGGATGATGTCGTTTTCCTCCATTAGCGTCAGCATGGTGCCGACACCCTGCGCTTCTGCCTTTTCCAGGATCATTTTGCCTACTGCGACATCGCTCAGCGCAATGCCGTGGCTGGAGGCGATCACAAACTCATCCTCACTGGCACGGCCGGGTACCACGCCGTTGATAATATCGCCCAGGATCAGCTGCCGCTCCACTGGAGGCAGCCCGTCGGTATATTTGCCGTCAGCCAGATAGGTGGCCACCAGATTGCGGTCATCGCAGACAAAGCGGTCGGCGAAGCGGGTATAGGTCTTTCCTTCCCAAGCGGTGGATTCCAGCGGAATACCCAACATTCCCTTATGCAGCATCTCACTGTAAATGATCGGCTTATCGCCGCGCTGCGTGGCTGTGATAAGGATCTGAGAATCGTCGATGGCTGCCTGACGCTCCCCGTCGGTATAGACCGGAACAAATTCCACATCCGGCATCAAGGGCCGCATCTTTTCCAGATAGCAGTCAATGGCTGCGGGATACAGATCACCGATATATATCTTTTTCAATTCCGGGATCACCAGTTTCATCAGACGGGCATTCCACTTGCCCTGCTCACCGGCGCCGATAATGGTCATGCTGTGGGTGTCCTGTACCCGACAATGCTTGGCGGTCACTGCGGCTACGGCTGCGGTACGAATGGCCGTGATCCAGCGGGCATCCATCACCGCTTGCACCGCGCCGGTCTCGCAATCGTTCATCACCATCAGGCCCCAGGTGACCGGCAAGCCCTTGGCACGGTTTTCCGGATAGCCGGCCACCCACTTCAAACCGGTAGCCTCATCGCTGCCGCCCACATAGGCGGGCATGGCGTTGATGTATGTTTGCGGACGGGTATTGACGTGGATCTTTACGGGAAGCTGGCAGGAGCCTTTGGCAAACTCACTCATGACCTTTTCCACGGCATGGATCACATCAATGTAGGGAATATTCAAGGCCAGAATATCCTCTTGAGACAGATAGCGAAATTCTGCTTTGCTCATAATTGTTATATCTCCTGTAAACAGAAATTGTGAAATCGACGGTTCTGCTTATGCGATCCGGCTGCCCATGATGAGACCCGGCAGCCATGTGGACAGCTCAGGAACAAACGCGGTCAGCAGCAGAGTGGGCAAATAAGCGAACAGGAGGATAATCAGGACAGGCTTCATGACCTTGAAGGCGTTGACCTTGGCCATGCCGGAAGCCATGTAAAGGAAGGGCGCCGTGGGAGGCGTGACATTGCCCATACCGATGTTGACCACCAGAATAGCACACATCTGATAGGGATTGATGCCCAGCGCGGTGCCAATGGGGATCAGCAGTGGTGCGCACAGCATGGTGGCGCAGGTATCATCCATGATCATGCCAATGAAGATCAGGAACACATTGATCATCAGCAGAATAACGTACTTGTTGCTGGATACGGAGGTCAGGCCGGCCAGCACCTTGGTGGGCAGATTTTCCATAGTAAGGATCTGGCCCAGCGCCATGGTCATCACGCACATGACCATCACCACGCCAGTGGTGCGGGCGCCATCGATGAACACGTCCTTCAGGCCGCGGGCCGTTACGCCCTTATAGATCCACAGGGCCACGGGGATCGCGTAGATGGCGGAAACGGCAGCCGCCTCGGTGGTGGTCATGATGCCGCCGTAGATACCACCCAGCACGATCACTGGCATCAGCAGCGCAGGGATCGCCTTGACAGTACGGGGACCGGCTACTTCCCGCAGCGTCACGCCCTGCTCAAGGCCGTTTCCAACATCAATATCCTTGTTGCGCAGCATAAAATAGCTGACAACGCTGATAAGGGTCGTCAGAATAATGCCGGGGATCAGGGTGGACAGGAAGCATGCCGTGACCGACAGGTTTGCACCCCATGCTACCACGATACACAGTGAACTGGGCGGGATCAGCATACCCAGCGGCGCGGAGCAGCAGGCCACAGCCGCGGCGATCTCCATGGGGTAGCGCTTGTCGCGCATCTTTGGCATCATGATGGAGCCGATGCAGGACAGCGTGGCCATACCGGAGCCGCAAATGGCACCGAATACCGCGCAAGCCACAGATGTGATGACCGCCAGACTGCCCTTGATCTTGCCGACAAACAGCTCGATAAAACCGACCAGCGCATCACCGATCTTGCCATGCTCCATGATCTTGCCGGCAATGATGAACAGCGGGATGGACAGCAGTACCACGGAGGACAGCTTGCCGTAAATGGTAGGCAGCATGCCGGTGGCGGTGTAGCCCAGTGTCACGGCGGAATACAGCAAAGCGGTTCCGAAGCAGTACATGACCGGAACGCCGATGATCAGCAATACGACCAGAATAATAAATGCAATACCAATATGCAGCATCAGTCATTTCCTCCTTCCGTGGCCGCGGGTTCTTCTCCGTGTGCGTCAGCCAGATCGCATACGGAGAGAATCAGGTGATAGATGTTATACAGTACCGGCAGCGTATAGCCCAGCACCAGCGCAAAGCGGGAGCACATCATGGGCAGCTTCAGCACCAGTGTTTTGCCGCCCACGACTTGGCAGAACCGGAAATACTGCCAGGCCCAGACCGCCAGCGCGATAGATACAGCAAGGGAAATGAGCTTTACAACAACATTCACAATGTGGATGGTAGTTTCCTTTTTTACAAAAACAGAAAGCACATCGGCCTTGATATGGTCATCACGGTAGTTTCCGCCTTCCACACCGCCGATAAAGTACAGCCATAAGGCAAAGATAACAAGCAGCTCCTCGCTGCTGGTGAAGTTTACGCCCAATACGCGGCGGCAAATAACACCGACAAAAATGGTCAAAAGGACTGCGATGCTGCAAAGCACCATCACGGTACGCTCCGCACCCAGCAACCACTTCCACAGGAAGAAATTTTCCACCTTATTTTCAATTTTCTTTCTCATGTGTGTCTCCTTATGAGGGGCGGAGGCCGCCGCCGTGCGGCAGCCTCCCGCTCCGTTTCTACGTAAGGTGTTTCAGTGCGCGGTCACCCGCAGCAGAGAAGCGTGTTAGGAAAGAGAGACGTTATAGGTCTGGCACAGATTGTCGATGATATCCTGCCCCAGAGTGTTGGCCATCTGAGGCCACACCTCGGCGCGGATACGGTCACGCAGGGCAGCCAGCTCGTCGGCGGTGGGCTGGATCACAGTGATGCCGTAAGCCGTCATATCCTCCACAGCCTTGGCCTCCTGCTCGGCGCGCTCCTCGTTGACACGGGTCTGCATCTGGGCAAACACATCCACGATAATGGTCTGGTACTCCTCAGGCAGGCTGTCAAACAGCTTGGCGTTCATCATCACAGGGATGCACTCGTTGATGACGTTGCAGTCCACGAAGTACTTGATGGCATCGCGGAAGGAGTCGTAGTTCACCAGGCCGGAACCGCCCAGCCAGCCCTCGCACAGGCCGTTCTGCAGGGCACTGTACAGGTCGGAGTAGGGGATCACGGTGGTGTTGAAGCCCATTGCCTTCATCGTCAGGTTATAGGAATCAGCAGCAGGGCAGCGCATCAGCTGAGACTTGGTGGCGGTACCGGTCAGGTCGGCAAAGCTTTCGGAATCCACGCTCTTCATGCCCAAACCCATGAAGCCCGCATTGAAAAAGCCCAGCAGCTTGACACCGCCGCCGGAGGTCACTTCGTCAAACAGCTTCCACATATAGGAATCCTTGGACAGATAGTTGGACTCAAACTCGTCAAAGGTAGAGGCCAGGAAAGGCATGTTGATCACGTCAACACGGGGATCATACTGCGGAGAAATTGGATTGGCGCACATCTGGATATCACCGGTCATGACCTGGCCGTAAACCACGGTATAGTCACCCAAAGCCATGTTGGGATAGACCGTGATCTTGATATGGCCGTTGGTCTGCTCTTCAATCATCTGGGCGGCATCCTTCAGGGCCTTGGTCTGATGGTTATCCTCGGAATACTCGCAGCTCAGGGACCACTCGTAATAGGCGTCGGTGTCGCCGCCTTCGTTGGTGTTGGCGTTATTACTGTCACCACCGCAGGCAACCAACGAAAGCGCCATCATCAGGGCAAGGATCAGGGCAAGTGCTCTTTTCATGGTTATAATCTCCTCTTCGTTTTTTTGTTTTTCTATCTTCTCAGCATAGCTGTAAAATAGACGTCATTCGTGTTCCAGCATATAGGAGCTTCCGCCGCGTTTGCGGATCTCTTCCGGCGCTACACCCAGCTCGCGGGCCAAAATCTCGATGACCAGCGGAGAGCAAAATCCGCCCTGGCAGCGTCCCATACCGGCGCGCACGCGACGCTTGACAGCGTCGATACTGCGGGCGCCCACGGGTCGGCGAATGGCCTGGACGATCTCGCTTTCGGTGATCTGCTCACAGCGGCAGACCACATGACCGTACAATGGGTCGGCAGAGATCAGCCGGTCTTTTTCCGCATCAGATTTGTTGGCAAAGGACACGATACCGCGCCGTGTGCCGATAAAGCCCTCCCGGCGCTCCAGCGGCAGACCCGCATCATGCATCTGCATGATGGTGTATTTGGCAATACCTAAGCTGCTGGTCAGACCGGTAGAGCGGATACCGGAGATCCCTACATAACCGGGAACTTTTTCGGAAACAAGGATTTCATATCCGTCGGGGTCTCTTGCCGGGCGAATGCCTACAAACTGGGTAATGGTATCCTCAAAGTGCAGATCGGGCACCAGCAGGCGGGCCTGCTCCTTCACCGAGCCAAGACCTGCTGCGGTAGTTTTATGATCCTGCTTGTCCTGCAAGTCCTCTGCATTGGGTCCCACCAGAATATTGCCATCCACCGTGGGGATCACCAGCGTGCCGTGACCGCCGCCGGCCGGGATGGATCGAACAATGTGGCTGACTTTTACCGGAGTATCATGACCCAGCACGAAGAACTCGCCTTTGCGGGGATGTACGCTGAAATCGCACAGGCCCACCATTCGGGCAATGTCGTCACAATGAAGCCCGGCCGCATTGATGACCCATTTGGCTTGAACGTCGCCCATTGCCGTCACCACACGCTGGATCCCCTTGTCGGAGGCTTCAATGTCCAGCACCGGGCAGTCCAGCAAAAATTCCACGCCATTTTCGGCAGCATTCTCCGCTTGTGCAACCACGAACAGGAACTGATTGATCTGTCCGTCACGCGGCACATAAATACCGCCCAGCAATTCAGGATTCAGGTGCGGTTCCATGTCCAGAAGCTCCTGACGGGTCAGTACCTCAGCGTCATATACACCGTTGGCATAGGCCTTTGCCATCCACGCGGCGATACCGGCCTGCTGCTGGGTGGTGATGGCAATGGTCAGGCTGCCGCAGCGATTGATGGGCACATCCAGATCCTCGCATAGCTGATAGACCATCGGGTGGGAAACCGCACGCAGCATATGCTCCAACGAACCGGTGGGCATGGTGGCCTGCGTCGCCACACAGCTGCTGCAGGACTTGGAGGCGTCGCCGCCCACATCATCGTTCTTGTCACAGATCATGACCCGCAGACGATACTTGCTCAGCTCACGGGCCAGCGCCACGCCTACGGCACCTGCGCCAATAATCAATACATCTGTCTGGTACATTTCTATTTCCCCTCCTTCTCCAGCGTCATGCAGGTGATCAGATCCGCGCCGGTCCCCAGAAAATCAGCAGCCAGCACCGTGTGGCACTTCACCGGCGCTGTCAGTGTGATCTGGCGCAGCGCCGCCATACACTCCACCAGCTTTTCACGGGGAACGGGTTTATCGGTGCGTACCGGCATCATAGCGCGGGAAGCGCCGCAGATCGGTACGGAGGAGGTAAAGGTCCGCTGCGGCGCAAAGCATTCCGCAACGGCATATTCCGCGCCACGGGGACAGCTGTTGCCGCTGACGACGGCATCCTCACGGCAGGTATATTCCACTTGCACCCGGCAGCCGTTGGGGCACACGGTGCAGATAACGGTTTTTTTCATGCCAGCACCTCCTCATGCTTCGCGGTCACGGTGACGGAGCCCGACAGTGCGGCAGCGTCAATGGTCAGCTGCTCCATGGTGCCCGGGCTGGTCTGTAGCAGCTTTCTGGTGGCCAGTACCGTACCGTCAGCGGAAACAGCGGACAGCGTAGTCCCCCGTCCGGGCACGATAGTACGGAACGACAGTACGACCGGTTCATCATTTCCGGGCAGGATGCGCTGGGGGCAGACATAGCGGATGCCTTCGCCCGGCACCGTATCCACCGGCGCGGTCTGGGGCAGTGTTCCGGCGGCATAGCGCGCCGCGCAGGCACCGGCCCGCTCGCCCTCGTGGCTGACATGATCCACCAGATCATTTACATGGAGCACATTGCCGCAGGCAAAAATATACGGAACATCGGTCTGCATGTACTGATTCACATAAGCGCCGCGGCTCACACCGGAAAGCGTCACTCCTGCGGTACGGCTCAATTCATTTTCGGGGATCAGGCCCACGCTCAGAAGCAGCGTATCACACGGGACAACCTGACTTTCCGACAGGATGGGCCGTTTGTTTTCGTCCACCGGTGCGATAGTAACGCTCTCCACGCGGTCAGTACCGGAAATGTCCACCACAGTGTGGCTGAGCAGCAGAGGAATGTTAAAATCGTCCAGACACTGCACCTTATTACGGGCCAGGCCTGCCAGAAACGGCATCAGCTCTACTACAGCCTTGACATGGGCACCTTCCAGCGTCAAGCGGCGGGCCATGATCATGCCGATGTCTCCACTGCCCAGAATGACCACTTCACGACCGATCTTGCGGCCGTAAATATTGATAAGCTTCTGCGCCGTACCAGCGGTATAGATACCAGCCACACGACTGCCGGGGATCACCAGATTGGCGCGGGTCTTTTCGCGGCATCCCATGGCCAGCACCAATGCGTCAAAACTGATGTGCAGCAGGCCTTCCTGACTGGCACATACCAGCGTTTTTTCCCGGATCTCCAACGCCGTTGTGCGAAACAGCCAGCCGATACCTTTGTCCTTTGCTTTTTCCTGAAACAGCTCCGCATACTCCGGGCCCGTCAGCTCTTTTCCGAAATACTTCAGGCCGAAGCCCGCGTGAATGCATTGCTGCAGGATCCCTCCGCTGCGCACATCACGCTCCACGATCAGCACGCGCTTGGCGCCGGCCTCACGGGCGGCTGCCGCTGCCGCTAAACCACCGGGGCCGGAACCGACCACGACCACGGGGTAATACAATTCCTTCATATGTATCTTTACCTCCTTTGGTAAGCAGTTACTCTTTCCGCGCCCAATGTCCGCTGCGCTGCGCAGCGTCCAGCCAACGGGCCATCCGCGCCTCGCGTTCATCTGCGGACATCCGCGGTTCATAGACACATTTCAGCTTGACGTATTTCCGCACACTTTCGATGGACGGCAATACACCTAATGTCACACCGGCCAGGCAAGCCGCGCCGAAAGCAGCCGTCTCTTTCTCTTCTGGAACTTCCACGGGGATGCCCAGCATATCGGATTGCAGCTGCATGACAAACCGGTTCTCCACAATGCCGCCATCCGCCCGCATCACGGAGCTCTCATGCCCCAGCTCGGCACGCATGGCACGGTAGCAGTTGGCCACCTGATATGCCAGAGATTCCAGCACTGCCCGTACCAGATGTGCACGGGTCACACCGGCGGTCAGTCCAATAAACAGGCCGCGTGCATACTGATCCCAGAAGGGTGTCGCCAGTCCGGCAAAAGCCGGCACAAAGAAAACATCATTGGTATCCGGCACAGACAGCGCGATCTCCTCGGAGGCTTTTGCGTCAGGGATGATCCCAATACCATTTTTCAGCCATTCCACGGCAGCACCCGCCACATAGCAGGCTCTCCGCAGGCGATAGGACGGCTTGCCGCCGATCCGCCACATGCAGTCAGAGAACATTCCCTTGTCCGAGACGATCACCTTGTCTCCGGTCTGCAGGCTCATAAAGCTGCCGGTACCGTAGGAGGTTTTCAGGATGCCTTCGCCGGCACAGCCACCACCGACAATGCTGGCTGGAGAATCCGCCGCAGAACCCGCCAGCGGAATACTGACGCCAAGAAAGCACTCAGGATCCGTATAGCCGTACAGCTCCGTGCTGTCGCAGATCTCCGGAAGGTATTCCACCGGAAGGCCAAGCAGCGATACCAGCATGGGGTCCCACTGAGTCTTGCGCAGGTCCATCAGCATCATGCAGCCGGCGCTACCTGGGTCGGTTTTATAGCAAGCGCCATTGCTCATCTTCCAGAAAAGCCATGTGTTCAACGTTCCGATGCACAGTTCACCGCGTTCCGCCCGTTCCCGTGCGCCTTCCACATGATCCAAGATCCAACTGATCTTGGTGCTGCTGTAATAGGCATCCGGCTGTAAGCCGGAGATCGCTTGAATTTCATTGCCCAGCTGTGCCTTCAGCCGATCCGCCATATCCGCAGTGCGCCTGTCCTGCCACACAATGGCGTTATAGATGGGCACGCCGGTATCCTTGTCCCAGATCACACAGGTCTCGCCCTGATGATCCAGCCCCAGCGCCAGCAGATCTTTCGGCGATGCGCCGGGCACTTTGTTCAACACATCAGATACCACAGCCAGACAGTTTTCGTAAATCTCCAAAGGGTCATGCTCCACCCAGCCGGGATTGGGGTAATATTGCTTATGGGGCCGGGATGCCTTGGCTACCACGCGCCACCGTTCATCCACCAAAACAGCGGTGGTCAGTGTCGTCCCCTGATCGATTCCTACATAATATCCGGACATATGTCGCCTACCTCCCGTCAGATCTCCTGCAAAAGGGTTCTACGTTAAAAACATCATAGCAACTTGTAAGCTTGTTGTCAATATATTGCAAGTATTTATGTGCAATGTTATCAATATTGTTTGAATGTTTTGTGCAAAAAAGAAATACTTTGTCACAATATTATCATTCCTTTTGCAGATTTTCATGTTTTTTCTATTTGCTGTTGCTTTTTCACCCAATTTGTGGATATAATAACAGCACCAAGTAAATCTTATCATTATTTTAAGTAAGTATAAGGGAATTAGCATGAGAAGTTTCAGGCAGAAAGAGATTATTGATATTCTGGAGCGGGAAAGAGTCATCAACACTGCGGCAACCGCTCAACAGTTCGGTGTATCTATCGAGACGATTCGCCGGGATCTGGATCAGTTGGAAAAACAAGGTATCCTGCGAAAAACCTATGGCGGTGCGGAGCTATGCTCCAAGACGCCGGTATTGCCCGCGCCGCTGGAAAGCCGCCGCGCGGCGGAGCACAGCGCAAAGGTCGCCCTCGCTTTGCGGGCAGCCGAGTATGTGCCGGATAATTGCACGGTTACGCTTGATGCTGGCAGTACAGTACAGGAACTCTGCCGCTATTTGCGGGAGAAAAGCGGCCTGATCGTTATTACCGTGGATATCCACAGCGCAGCGGAACTGTTGTATCAGGGAAGCGGCCAAAACAAGGTGTATATGATCGGCGGTTTTTTAACGCCAGATGGTACGGCCTCCGGTACATATGCGAAGGAATTTTTGAATAGTATTTCCGGCGTCGATATATTCCTGACCTCCACCGACGGCGCAAGCCCGGAAGAGGGCTTAAGCACAGACGAGACGTATATCAACGAATTGAAACGGCGATATATCAAAAAGGCGAAAAAGCGCATTGCCATGGTGGATCACAGCAAATTCATGCGTAAGGGTTTTTACCGCATGTGCGATTTTTCCGATATTGATGTGGTGATAACGGACTCTCAGACACCTCCGAAAATCATCGAAAAGCTGCGTCGCATGGGAACTGTCGTGGACGTTGTGTCCGTTCCCGGCACATAAGTCTTGTCGGGTTAAAAGCACAAAACAGGACTGCCTCGCATGGTTCTGGAAAATCATGCAGGGTAGTTCTTTTTGTGGCAGCAAATGAGAAAAAACAATCATACAAAGTCAAGACCTCCGGCATTCGCCGTAATCTCATCAAGATAATCCGTCAAAAGGACCCGTCTCTGCGCGAGAAAGCCAGAGACGGGTTCACCAACACATAGGCCCGAAAACGAGCATGGCAAAAGCGCGGAGTCTCCTCCGCGAAAAGCAAATGAAAAGCTGTATCAAATCGCTCTGTAGTGAAAACTGACGGGGCGCTTTACACGCATATTTCTCGGCTTTTGTTGGCCTGGTCGGACAGGGAGCAGGAAACTTGCAATGAGTGATTCTACTTTTGCCTCAGACACAAAGCCAAGTAGAAACTCCCGCGCAGCGTGGGCGGCAAAAGCAGCATTCACGCGGTAGGAATATTTACCCTTTGGCTGCATAAAACCGGCATGCAGCCGAAGCAGGGACGCAAAATTGTAGAGCGTCATTTTAGCAAAGATCTCCTGCATAATGAACGGACGCTTTTTCGCATGGAAGTGTGTGAGTGCAAGGGTATATTTCAGGTCCCGAAAAGAAGTTTCAATACCCCAGCGCTTGTGGTAAAGCATACAGAGCAGAGAGGGAGGAAAGCTGTCTGCGGGAAGGTTCGTGATCACGGTCTCATACAAGCCTTCTTTGACCATGAATCTTACCACACGGAAGGAAATTGAGTACAGCGTATCGCTTGCTTCGCCGATGTAGTCAAAATGAACCTTCTTGGGAAGCCAACGATATTTCTGGGGCTCCTGGCGGATACGGTTTGTAAGGCGTTTGGAGAGACAATAGCTGAAAACTGTCTCAAATTCCGGCGTGTCAGGCAGTTGGAGTCCTGAAAGGATACCCTGCTTTTCCTTTACGCGGATCAGATAATTCCAGCCCTTCTGCTCAATGTGTGCCATGTTGTTGTACGCCTCGTAGCCGCGATCTGCAATCAAAATAACCGGCCCTGCAAGCTCAGACCGATCCACCATTTTCACAAGTGCCTGAGATTCATTCTCTTCCCGTCCGTTTTGCATGACGGCGTCCAGATACAGTTGACTCTCCAGATCGTACAGCGCGTTCAGGTGCAGCAGGTTGTAGCCACGTCCGTCCTTTGTGCTGTTAAAGTAGGTCGCCTTGTCGTGGATATCGCTCGGGATCTGCACAGTAGAATTTCTTCAAAAACAGACGGAAGGAGTTTTCCGCGTTGTTGAACAAAAGCTGACGCGGTTGCCGCTGTCGGTTCATAGTGAAACTGCCGCTGCAGCTCCACGTGTAAGTTTTGACCACTCATGGAGAGTATCGTCCTGCACAGTTTTTCAAATGGCAGTTTCCGGTTCCGTGTGAAATTTCGCTGTGGATCTGACGTATATTGGGGCAGTTCTTTCTGCATTTGGGATATGGTATTCAGAAGATTTCTTTTTAGGGTGTTCGGGTAGTTTTTCCTCGGCGTGGCCTCCTTGAAATTTCTCTCAAGGCGAAGCCTCCGATTTTTTTCAAATTGTCAAGTGTTTTTTGATTTTTTTGCAAAAATAATCCAGACCGCCAATAGAGCGGTCTGGATTTTTGCTTATCTTAATGAGATTAGGCTTAGCCGGAGGTCTTGATTTGGCCCTATAAGGGCCTATTACTGGCAAGCCCCTCAAGGGGCACTGAATTTTATTTCACTTGCATTTTCTGCACTACAGCCCGTAAACGGGCGATTTATGTTCTACTTGTGGCTAATTCTTTTATCAAGACTTCTACTTGTAGTTCGCTTCGCTCGATGCTTAAAGCTAAAGCTTTTGCGGGGTGCCTCCACCGGCAGAGCCGGTGGTTTCCGTATCCAATAAAACCTCAATTGAGGTGGTTCATGTTAGGTAGCGTTAAAACAGATTACCCAATTTTATTGCCGTAAGGCTAAATTTTGTGGCTGCGCGGAATGTACCAATCGAAGGATATCCCTCCGCAGTTCTTACGGCATTGGCTGCAAAACCACAAGTGTGTCGCGGCGATTGCCGCGACACACTTGTCATTCGATGGCATTTACGTTCGTTACGGCTGCTGGCCGGCGATCATCTCCGCCACCACCCGCATGGAAATGCAGCCGCGGCGGCTGGCCGTGCGGATATAGTCGAAGGCCTGCTGCTCGGTCATGCCGTCCCGCTGCATCAGGATACCCTTTGCCTTTTCGATCAGCTTCCGGTCCTCCAGCGCCTGCCGGGATCTGGCCACCTGCTCCCGCAGCGCTTTCAGCTCTTCGCTGCGGGCAGCCGCCACCTTCAGCGTCGGGATCAGGATTGTCTCGCTGACAGGCTTGACCAGATACCCGGCGATGCCGAAGTCCTTGGCCTTTTCCACCAGCTGTAAATCGGAATATGCGGTAATGAGAATCACCACCGGCGCAAGATCATGCTCCAGAATGAACCGCGCGGCGGCCATGCCGTCCAGCATGGGCATCTTGATATCCAGCAGAACGATGTCCGGCTGATGCTTCTGGCAGCCCTCGATGGCGGCAAAACCGTCGCCGCAGCTGCAAACGACCTGATATCCGGCGGCTTCCAGCATCTCCTGAAGGTTGGTGCGGATCAACACCTCATCATCGGCAATAAGCACCCGCTCACCACCGGAGGTTGTATGGATCGTGCTCATAGTGACTCCTTTCATCTCAGGTGGAAGCCGAATGTGACCCGCGTGCCCTCAGGGCCGGAGCGGACATCCAGCTGGCTGCCCAGATTATTCTGCACCAGCATATTGATGATGCGGTAGCCCATTCCCGCGCCGGTGGCGCTGCTGACATCGAAACCAACGCCGTCGTCCGCCACCGTCAGCAGCGGATAAAGGCTGCCGTTGTTCAGCTCAATGTGGACGTTACCGTCCTTTCTGCCGGGAAATGCGTATTTATAGGCGTTTTGCAGCAGCTCATTGATGACCAGCGCCACCACGGTGGACACGTCCGTATCCACGGAGATGTCTGTGCCCTGCACGGTGATGTTCAGAGACCGGCCATCCTGCGCCGTCATCTGGTTGAAGTGCTCCCGGATCTGCAGCAGCGTCTGAAACAGACTCACCTTATCCGGTACGGCTTCGCCCGCCACGTCATATACGCTGGCCACGCTGATGATGCGGTTCATGGCGGTGCGCAGACTTTCGGCGGCTTCCTCGCCGCAGCGCCGCCGCTGCATGTCCAACAGACTGTAAATAATGTTCAGGCTGTTCTTGATGCGGTGGTGCGCCTCCTGAATGGAAGCCTTGCGGATGTTTTCCGACTGGGTGCGCCGCCGCTCCGCCGTGACATCGTGCATCACGGTTACGGTGAAGGCGCAGCCCTCTGCGGTCAGGTGCCGCTGCTCGATGCGGTAAAAGCTGCCGCGAATGGAAATAACGGTATCGTTGGCGTAGTTGGGCGGTAGCTCGCCGTGGCAGGCGGTCTTGCGGTACTCCATGCCGAGGATATCGTTGATATATCCGTAGTCCCGGTAGATCCGGGCCGCCGTTTCGTTGCGGTAGCGAATGATGCCCGTCTCGTCTGTGATGATTACCGCGTCGTGGATGCAGCCGGCTAGCCAGTCCACATTGCGCAGGTAGGGCCGGAGCGCCAGCTCATCGGCGTCCAGCACCGGCTGCTCCTGACTGGCTTCATGCTCCGGCTTGCGATACTCCTTTTCGGCGATCAGCGCGCCGATGACGCGGCCATTGTTGTGAATGGGTCGGACGGTCTGCACCACAAAGTGCTGTGAGGTGTTGGCCATGGTCACAGCCCGCACCTCCTCGGTTTCGATCCCCAGCCGCAGCGAGCGGAACACCGCCGGCTCGGCATCTTCCTGAATAATGTACCCCACCGTGCTGAAATCATACAGGGAGGGAAGCGCGGATTCCTGCGCCACCACTACCGCCTCGGAGCTGCCGCGGCAGGGACAGTCGATGAAAAAGTCCACGCCGCTCTCGCTGCCGGAGGCCAGACCGGGAAGACTGACCGTCATCTGCTTGATGCACTGGATGTCCTCATCGCTGAGCAGCGTGTGCACATGGCAGAGGTTTTCGATCATTTCAAAGTTCATGTACGGCTCCTTTCACCGCGCTGCATTGATTATACCATATGGCCGCCAGACCGGCCACTCTTTTTTGGGGAAAAGTGGATATGCGCAAAAGCCGCGACGTAAAAACGGGCGGCTTTTGCGCTGTATAGCGGGAGAGAAAATCATTGTTCCGCAAAGAAACGCAGATATTGGCGGACACTTTCATCCACAAAGGCCCAATTATGCTCGCCGGGCCATGTGTAAAATTGATGGGGGATCCCCAGTTCCGTCAGCAATGCGTCGTACCGGCAGTTGTCGCCGTAGGTAAAGTCCTCCGTGCCGCAGGTCAACAGGATCTGGGGCACAGAAACTTGTGTCTGAACTGCGGCGCGGGTCAGTTGAGACAGGTCGTTTTCCGGCAGGCAGGGAAGTTCCGGCCCGTATGCGCTGACAGAGGATTTGCGGAAGGTACGCATCAGCTCCTCGTCAGGGTCGTAATAGGCCTTTTGGCCGGGATCGCGCCAGACACGCAGCTCGGACAGATGTGCTTCGCTGCCCAGTGCCATTGCACCGCAGATTGACATACACTTTCCGAATATCTCCGGATAGCACAGCGCCAGCCGCAGTGCACCATATCCACCCATGGAAAAGCCTGCAATACCGTAATGCTCACGATCCGTGGGGATACGGAACATGGCTTGAACGATCTGCTTCAGCTCTTCGCCGATATAACGGCCATAGGCCAGACCGCAGCGCATGTCGGCGTACAGGCTCATTTCCGCTTCGGGGATCACCAGCGCGATATTGTGCTCCTGCGCGTAGCGCTCCACAGAGCTGTACCGTGTCCAGAAACTGTTGTTGCCCTGTAGACCGTGCAGCAGGATCAGTGTTGACATAGGTTTTGTGATCTGACAGCGAGCCAGATCGTCGTGGGGGAGATAGACATTCAGCGAGGTCATCTTATCCAGCTCGTAGGAATAGATATCGCCGCGGAAAAATGCCATAGTTGTTACTCCTTTTGCTTACATGGGGGTCCCCAGCACCAGATGGGGGATCCACAGGGACAGCTCGGGGATGCAGGTGGTCAGGATCAGCGTAGGCAGCCACGCAAACAGAATGTACTGCATGGTGGGCTTGAAGGCCTCGCTGGCCGGGGACTTTGCCACCTGTGCGCCCAGGAACAGCATCGGCGCGCAGGGAGGCGTTACCAGACCCATGCCGAGGTTCACGCCCATGATGGCCGCGTAATGCACGGGATTGACGCCGATGCTCAACGCGATGGGGAGCAGCAGCGGCGTACTCAGCACGATGGCGCTGCCGTCGTCCATCAGCATGCCGAGGATCACCATGACAATGTTGATCATCAGCATGATAAGGGCCTTGTTGGTGGTCAGGCTCATGGTGACGCTGACCAGCAGGTCAGGGATGCGCTCGGTGGTGAAGATACGGCTGAGGATGCCGCAGCTCATCAGCATCATGGCGACGGCGCCGCAGCTGTAACCGGCTTCCACCAGCGTCCGCCACAGATCCTTGAACTTCATGCCGCGGTAGAAGAGAATGGCCACAGGCACGCAGTACACGGCAGCGACAGCCGCCGCCTCCATGGTAGTCAGATAGCCGCCATAGATGCCGCCCAGCACGATGACGGGCATCAGCAGCGCGGGAATGGCGTGGCCGGTGCGCTTCATCACAGCGCCGAAATTCATGTCCATCTTTTCCGGAGTGGCGTCCTCAATGCTCTTGAGGCTGCGCACCTGAAAATGCTGCACAATGCAGAACAGGATGGCCACAAGGATACCGGGTACGATGGTGGCAAGGAAGCAGGCCAGCACAGAGGTGCCGGAGGACCACGCATACAGGATCTGTGCCGCAGAGGGCGGGATCAGCAGGCCCAGCACGCTGGAGCTTGCCAGCAGCGCGGCGATCACGCCGCGGGGATAGCCGCGGTCACGCAGCTTGGGCGCCATGATGGAGCCGACAGAGGACAGCGTGGCGGCAGAGGAGCCGGAGATGGCGCCGAAGATGGCGCAGGTGATGACCGTGACCGCGCCGAGTCCGGTCTTGAAGCGGCCCACGAACTGCTGTACAAAGCCGATCAGCGCGTCGCCGATCTTGCCCTCCCGTATGATGGTGCCTGCGATCATGAACAGCGGTATACACAGCAGCACCAGCGAATTGATCTTATTGTAGCTGGCCGGGATCAGGAAGTCCGGGGAATAGCCAAGCACCAGCACCAGTACGATGGTCACGCCGGAGAAGGCAAAGGGGATGGGAACGCCAACCACTAGAAGCAAAACCAGCAGGATCACTGCAACGATGATCACACTTGCTGCACTCATTGTTCACAGTCCCCCTTTCTCTTTTCGTTACGCAGTTTTTTGCCGTCAGCGATGGCGAGCAGCGTGTCCTCCAAGCCATAGACAAGCGCATAGAACGCCATCAGAATATAACCCACGGACAGCGCCGACTGGCTGACCAGCAGGGGGATTTTCCAAACGGTGGTGTTGGCCGTCCGGGACATAGCGTACAGGAAGAAATCAACGCCCCAGATTGCCAGAACGATCGTGATCGCGAAGATCAGCCAGTCAACGACAACGCGCGTGACCTGCAGGACACGGCCCTTAAGGAACAAGGGCAGCATATCCGCGCTGATATGCTCTTTTTTATACATGGCGTAAGAACCGCCGATAAAATACAGCCAGCTGGCAAACAGCAGCACCAGCTCGTCGTAACCCAGAAAATCGATCTTTAGCACATAGCGGATAACGACCTCTACCACGAAGATCAGGGTAGAGACGGACGCGCATATCACGATAAGCAGCTCCTGAATCTTTTTCAGGATGTTCCAGCCCCGTGATTCGCGGAAATGTAAAAACTTATCAAACATAATTGGGTTCCTCCGAAACAGAATCCATCGGAATGGGGATGGCCCGCCGGAAGCGGAGACCCCGACGGGCCATCCATGTGATTCACTCAGTTCTCTCTGAACAAAGCGGCTTTACCAGCCCATGTCGGCGTAAACGGCAGTCTTGGCGTCCTCGCCGTACATCTCAAAGTCCTTGTCCCAGGTCTCGGTACGGACCTTGTCGGCCAGTGCGTTCAGCTCGTCCTGCGTCAGCTTCACGATGGTGATGCCGTAATCCTCGCACAGCTTGATGTTGGTCTCGTCGGTGGTCTGGGCGCGGCCGAAGGATGCGGCGGACTCCTCAGAGAAAGCCTCCATCAGAGCGGTCTGGTACTCGGCGGGCAGGGAGTTGAACTTGTCCTTGTTGATGATGCCGGAGTTGTTCTCCATCTGCTGGTTGACCAGATACAGGTACTTGATGACATCGCGGAAACCCACATAGTTCAGCTCGGCGGTGCCGCCCAACCAGCCGTCGCAGACGCCGGTCTGCATGGAGGTATACAGGTCAGAGTAGGGAATGGTAACAGTGGGGAAGCCCTGGCACTCCATGGCCAGACGACCGGATTCGATGGCGGGGCAGCGAACCAGCTGGCTCTTGGCGGCATTGGGATCGCCCATGTTGTCCACGGGCTTGACCATGCCGACCTGCACGAAGCCCTCAGCGAAGTAGCCGAGGAACACCATGTTGTTCTCGTCGCACTTGTTCTGGATCATCTTGTAGGTGTTGGAGCCTTCGCCCAGCACCTTGGAGGCCTCGTCATAGTTGGTGATTAGATAGGGCAGATAGCCGATCTCGAAGGCGGGGTCATACTGGCCGGAGAAGGACTGGACGGCCATGTCGATGGTGCCCATGCGCACCTCGTCAAACACGGCGGTGTAGTCGCCCAGCACGCTGTCGGAGTAGATGTCCAGCTCCAGACCGCCGTTGGTGGCTTCCTTGACCTTGTCGGCAATGCGGCGCACGGCCTTGCAGGTCTCGTGGTTCTCATTCTGCTGCACGGCAACACGCAGCTTGATGACTTCGCCGTTGGTGCTGTTGTCGCCGCTGGGGGTCTCGTTTCCGTTCTGGCCGCCGCAGGCTACCAGAGACAGCGCCATGACCATGGCAAGGATCAATGCAAGTGCTTTCTTCATGTGTATTCTCCTTTTTTGTTATATTCAAGCAGCCCGACGGGACTGTTCTTGATGAGTGATTACTTTTTGCCGGTCTTGAGGAAGCTGCGGATCTCAGCCACGGTCATGCCGTCCAGACCCATGCGATCCAGCTTGATGCCCTCGCTGCGCCAGTCACGACTGTGCGCCACGCTGTAAATGCTGATCACGCCGTCCATGGTGGGCGTCGGCACGCCGCACAGCTTGCCCAGCTCGCTCCAGGGCACCAGACCGTTGGGGCAGTCCTCGGTCAGATAGCGGTTCCAGATGCTGTCGGGACCGGTGATGGGAGTCAGCTCAGGAGCGCCGTGCATCTTCTGATAAATGTCCTGCCATTTCAGCACGCCGTCCTTCGGCTCGCAGAAGTCCTCCAGCGGGGTCAGCTTGTAGCCCAGCGCGGCGCCCACGGCCTTGCGCTCGGCGTCGATGGCCCAGTCGATCTTGGCAGCGCCGAAGGTGAAATGCTCATACATGCAGAATTTGCCGCGCAGATCCTGCTGCTCAATGGCGCCGAAGTTGATCAGGCAGGGGCCGGAATGGACAGAGGGGTTCACCAGAGACAGGTCGCTCTCCAGAACATCCTCATAGATGCGGTCATAGGGGCTGATGTCCATAACGTCGTCCAGGAACGACTTGTCCGCGTCAGCGGGGAATACCGCGATGCTGACAGGACTCTTGCCGGAGCAGAACACGGAGGCCGGGCCGTTGAGACGGGTGTCGTAGGGCAGGTTGTTGGTCTCCACGATAACGGGGCACTCGTCTCCCAGCACTTTGCGGAACTCCAGCGCACCGAAGCCGCCGGGGTAGATCAGAATGACCTGCTCCTTGCTGACAAGGCCCTTCAGCTTTTCCGCCACGGCCACATGGGCGGTGGAGGGTGTGACAACGGCGATGTAGTCCGCGCCGTCGATGGCCTTGGCCATGTCATCGGTCAGCATCTCGATCTTGCCGTTGCCGCTGACCTCGCCGGTGCAGCGGATCGTCAGCGTGTCGCGCAGTACGCTCAGTCTGCCGATAAACGCGGGATCCTCCCACATCCGCACGCCATAGCCGCGCAGGGCCAGATCGCCCGCCATGGTATGGGCGCCGTTGCCGCCGCCGAGAATTGCAATGTTCTTCTTCATGATGTTTCCTCCTTTAAATGATGCGTGTATATCAGAATGGTTTCCCATGGGGTCACTTGCTTCACTGGGCCCAGTGCATGGCGCGCTGTACGGCCCGCTCCCACTGGCTCAGCAGGTGTTGCCGCTGATCCTCGCTCATGTGCGGCTCATAGCACTTCTTCATCTGCCCGCCGGCCACACCGTAGGGGTCGGGGAAGTCGCCGTGTCCCAGCGCCGCCAGCCGGGCCGCGCCCACCGCCGTGGTATCGAACACTGCCGGGACCTCCACAGGGATGCCCAGAATGTCCGACTGGAACTGCATCAAGAAGCGGTTGCAGACCATGCCGCCATCGACCCGGATGCGCTCGATGGGGATGCCGCTGTCGGAGCGCATGACCTTCAGATTGTCGCTGACCTGATAGGCGATGCTCTCCAGCGTGGCGCGCACGATCTGTTCGCGGGTAGTGCCGCCGGTGATGCCGACCATAGTGCCTCTGGCGTATTGATCCCAGTGGGGTGCGGCCAGACCGCTGAAGGCCGGCACGAAGTATACGCCGCCGTTATCCTGCGTCCGCAGCGCCATGGCCTCCGTGTCCGCCGCGGAGCGGATCAGCCCCATCTGGTTTTTCAGCCATTGAATGGCGGCGCCCGCTACATAGATACCTGCGTCCAACGCATAGGTCGTCTCGCCCCGCAGCTGCCATGCAATAGAGGTCAGCAGCCCGCTGTGAGAGGTCACTGGTGCCTTTCCGGCGTTCATCAGCATAAAGCAGCCGGTGCCGTATGTGACCTTGGCGCTGCCGGGGGTAAAACAGTTCTGCGCGTACAGCGCGGACTGCTGATCCACAATCAGTCCGCAGATGGGGATAGACTCGCCACCGGTGTAGCGCGGCAGCGTCGTGCCGAAGTCCCCGGCACATTCCCGCACCTGCGGCAGTATCTCCTTCGGAACGCCCAGCAGATCCAGCAGCACTGTATCCCACCGCTTTTCGTGGATGTTGAACAGCATGGTACGGGAGGCTGTGGCGCAGTCGGTCACATGCAGAGCGCCGCCTGTCAGCTTCCATACCAGCCACGAATCCAGCGTTCCCGCCAGCAGCTGCCCCTTTTCGATCTTCTCACGCACCTGCGGCACGTTGTCCATGATCCATTGCAGCTTCGTGGCGGAGAAATAGCCGTCCACGATCAGTCCGGTGCGCTGCTGGATGTCCTCCCGGTGCTGCTGTGCCAGTGCGTCCGCCGCGGTGGAGGTGCGGCGATCCTGCCACACGATGGCGGGATATACCGGTTCGCCGGTATACCGGTCCCACATCAGACACGTCTCTCCCTGATTGGCAAGGCCGATGCTGCGGATCTGCTCCCAGCAGACGCCGGCGTTCCGCATGGCCTGCTCCGCCGCTTTCAGCAGACTGTCAAGGATCTCCTGCGGGACGTGCTCGACCCAGCCCGGCTTGGGAAAGAACTGCCGGTGTTCGTGGTAGCCTCTGGCCACCACGCGCATGTCACGGTCCAGCAAAAGGGCGGTCTCACCCGTTGTGCCCTGATCTAATCCCAAATAGTAAGCTTTCTCCATAACTACCTCAGTCAAGTGAAAAAATAAAAAGCAACGCAGTCCTTCCCCTCAATCAGAGAAAGGTGCGTTGCTTCGTCGCAACTTGTTTGTAATTCAGCTCACAAACATCCATATGTTGTTATTTGTTGAAAAAAGTGTATCAGCAGGGATTTCGTTTGTCAAGGTTTTCGGGCAAAGTTCTACCAATTTTCAAAAATCCGCTGACAGAAATGGTCAAAATAGACAAAATCAGCGCCGCTTTACGGCGAGCAGCGCTGAAGTGTCCGGTTTTCTTACATTGTATCTGCTTCTGTATTCACGATATGCACTTGAACGCCCATATCGGAAAAAGGCTTATACAGCTCCTCCGGCGTACCGGAATCCGTGATCAGATGGTTCAGCCGGTTGGCCGGGCAGATATTATACATGGCGGTCACGCCGAATTTACTGTGATCCGCAATGCCGATCACACAGTCCGCCTTCTCCACAAAGATCCGCAGCAGCGCGGATTCATCCATCCGGTAATCCGTCAGGCCCCGCTGGGGCGTAATGCCGCCGATGCCGATAATCAGCTTGTTGGCGTTGAACATGTTCAGATTCTGCATCGCCGTGATACCGGAGGTGGAAAAATCATCCCCCCGCAGGTGCCCGCCCAGACAGAACACGCTGATGCCCGGACAGCCCGCCAGTTCCATTGCCACCGGCAGTGAATTGGTAATGACCGTCAGCTCCACTCTCTGCCGCAGTTGGGAGGCGATCTCCAGCGTCGTGGTGCCCGGCGCGATCAGCACCGTGTCGCCGTCGCAGATCAGATCCGCAGCCGTGCGGGCGATGGCCTGCTTTTCCGGCGTATGGATCTGGCGGCGGAGGGTATAGGCGGACTCGCTGACCAGCGGCTGTGTGCTGACGGCGCCGCCGTGGATGCGCCGCACCAGTCCGTCCTTCTCCATCGCCTCAAGATCGCGGCGAACGGTCTCGGAGGATACGCCGAACCGCGTGACCAGCTCCTGCACGTTGACAAAGCCTGTGCTGCGGAGCAGCTCCTTGATACTTTCCCGTCTTACCTGCTGCATAGTGTCTGACCGCCTTTTGACTGTTTTTCAAAACCGCCATTCTGCGGCTTTGGTGTTTTTCTCACATCATTATAACGGAATACGTTTGAAAATGCACTCCATTTTTTCTTTTTGTGAAAAATTTTTTGTACCATCTGCTAAAATCTGCGTTTTTCCACATTTTGCGTAGTATCCGCACTCGCTTTTCGCTATATTCCCACGTTATCACACAATTAGCGAGTATATTTATTGCTATTTACAGAAATATCAACAAATAAATGTTGACAAACCCACATTACGATGCTACTATAAGGCTGCCGGTGCGGGAAAACACTTGCTGGCGCATCGGACTTTAATGAAAGAGAGAATATAAAAAGATGAAATCTCTGTTGTTCAGTCCCGGCCCCGTTATGGTAGAAGCTCCCGTCCGTGAAGCGCTGATGCATTATGACATCTGCCACAGAAGTCCCGAATTTGAAGAAATGTTTGCCGGCCTGCAAAAGAAGATCAACCGTCTGTTCCAGGCGGATGACAGCTATGAGTCTCTGGTGGTCTCCGGTTCTGGCACCTCTGCCAACGAGACCTGCCTCAGCTCCGTGTTCAAGGGCGACGATATGGCCCTGCTGCTGAACAACGGCGAATTCGGCGGCCGTCTGGATGAGATCCTGACGAAATACAATGTCCCCACTGTACGTCTGGAGTTCGGTTGGGCCAATATGTACGATCTGGAGAAGATCGAGGAAGCCCTGAAGGCCAATCCCCGGATCACCTTTATCTGCATGGTGTTCCATGAGACCAGCACCGGCATGATCAACGCCGTACATGAAGTGGGTCTGCTGGCCAAAAAGTATGGTAAGCGCCTGTTTGTGGACTGCGTCAGCGCCGCTGCCGGCCAGTTCATCGATGTGGTCAACAACAATATCGACATCTGCACCAGCGTGGGCGGCAAATGTCTGGGCGCCTTCCCCGGCGCCGCGTACATCTGCGCTAAGCGCGACCTGCTGGAGAGCGTGCCTGCCGAGCAGGGCAAGAATGTCTATTTGAATCTGGGCAAGCACTATGCCATGGCCAAGAAGTGCCACCAGACCCCCAATACCCCCAACGTTACCCTGTTCTGGGCGCTGGATGCCGCGCTGGACTGGACGTTGGATCGTGAGACGCTGGCCGGCCGTATTGCCCGCTATCAGGAGTGCGCCAAGATCCTGCGTGACGGTATGCGCGCCATGGGTTTGAAGTTCCTGCTGCCGGAGGAGCAGATGTCCAACACCGTGACCTCCGTTTTCCTGCCCGAGGGCAAGGACGTGACGCAGTTCGTGCTGGAGCTGGCCAATGCCGGTTATACCGTATATCCCGGCAAGGGCAAGTATCTGGCCATGAATATGTTCCAGGTGGCCAATATGGGCGCCATTTATCCCGATGACTGCCGCAAGTTCCTCGAGGTCCTGAAGCAGCACATCTGATTTTCCCTGAACGCTGTACCCGCTCATCGCCACAGATGAAGCGCCATTTCTTCTCTATTCTCTTCCAATTTGTCCTGCGCTCATGAAAGACAGGCGCAGGACAAGAAAGGCAGGCGGCTAAAAGCCGCCTGCCTCAGTTTGTCGAGAAACCCGGTTATGGATTAAGCAGCAACCGGGCATCTTTCGTATTCAGAAGAGAAAAAGCGGAA
>USMI01000006.1 GCA_900555735.1 uncultured Eubacteriales bacterium
TGTCGGATTACTACCGCCATGGCGGGGATGCGCCCCACCATGTGCTGGTGGTGAACTATTCCGGCATCGAATTGGAAAAATTACCTCAGGCGCTGGCGCGTCTGGCGGAGATCATCAAGGAGTGATAGTATGTACGACGAACTGACGAAGCAGGACATTCAGAAGATGCAGGAGGAGATCGACTATCGGGTGCAGGAGCTGCGGCCCAAGCTCATCGAGGACGTGCAGACGGCGCGGGCCTTCGGCGATCTCAGCGAAAATTTTGAGTATAAGTGCGCCAAGCAGGAGAAGAACCGCAACGACAGCCGCATCCGCTATTTGCAGCGGATGATAAAGACCGCCAAGGTCATCGGCGACAAGTCCACCGAGGATACGGCGGGGCTTTACGACACGGTGGAGATTTTGATGGAGAACACCGGCCGCAGCCGCACCATCCAGCTGGTGACCACCCTGCGGCAGGACGCCCTGAAGGGCTGGATCAGCAAGGAATCCCCCGTGGGCCGGGCCGTTATGGGCCACAAGGCGGGGGATCGGGTCTATGTGGAGATGGAGAACGGACGGGGGTACTATCTGACCATCCAGTCCATCACCAAGGGAAGCGATGACGGGTCTATCCCCATCGGCAGCTTTTAAGGAGGAACGGCCATGACCTTGCAGCAGTTGCGGTATGTCACCGCCGTGGCGGAGACCGGTACCATCAGCGGCGCGGCCAAGGCGCTGTTTATCTCCCAGCCCAGCCTGACCGCCGCCATACAGGAGCTGGAAAAGGAAATGGGCATCACCATCTTTCTGCGCACCAACCGGGGCGTGGTGCTGAGCCGGGAGGGAGACGAGTTTCTGGGCTACGCCCGGCAGGTGCTGATGCAGGCGGAGCTGCTGGAGGAGCGCTACGGGGCGCAGTCCCAGCACAAGCAGCAGTTTGCCGTGTCCGCCCAGCACTATAACTTCGCGGCCCGTGTGTTTGCCCGCGTGGTGCGGGACATGGGCGGTGAGAAATACAGCATGACCTTCCGGGAGACCACCACCTATGAGGTGATCGAGGATGTGGGCCGGATGCGCAGCGAAGTGGGCGTGCTGCTGATGACGGAGCAGAATGGCGAGGTGCTGCGGCGACTGTTCCGGGAGTACGAGCTGACATATACGGAGCTGGTACAGAAGGATGCCACCGTGTATGTGGACAAGAACCACCCTTTGGCGGGCCGGGGCGAGGTGACGGAGGAGGAGCTGGCGCCCTATCCCTGCGTGACCTTTGAGCAGGGAACGCATAACGCGGTGTTCTTCTCCGAGGATATCTCCATGCCGGCGGTGACGCCCCGGCATATTCTGGTGCGGGACCGGGCCACCGCCAACGACCTGACCCGCGAGATCAACGCCTATCAGCCGGGTATCGGGCTGGACGACGAGGTGTCCCGCACCATCTATGCCTCTGCAATGCTGCTGCTGAAGCCCCGAAAAAAGGTCAGTATCGGTTATATCGTGCGTAATCACATGCTGCTCAGCCCTATGGCACAGGCATATATTCAAGCCATGGAGGACTATGCGGAGAAGTACAGGCGGTCACACGAGGCATAGCTTTAAACTATAACAAACTTAGTTTTCGCGTATTTTACAAATGGCAAAAGCTGTAGTATCATCATATTTGTAAAGAGCAAAACAATTACCATCGATTGACAAGGGCAGACACGGTTTTGACGGGCAGAAATGCGCCCATACTGCGTCAAGCCCCTTGACAATACGGCAAGTATTCTCTGCGGGCCTTTTCTTGTCTGGACACATTTCTGCGCCGACAAAACTGCTTGCACCTGCCAGCGATGGATTTTCGAGAGATTTTTGGTTTTTGAGATGCAGGCTTGCTGGCGCAAGCCAAGGCGAAAAGGGCAAAAAGCGCCGGAAAGACACGCTGTCAGGCGTGTTTGCCCTTGTTAATCGATGGTAAAATACAGAAAGATGAAAGGAGTTTTTGCTATGAAAAAGACAACTGCTGTGGTGCTGGCCCTGCTCCTGACATTGGTGGTGCTGGGCACATTCGTTTCCATTGTGACGGGCTGGTTCAATCCTGTGGTGAAGGTCACGGGCCTTCTGCTGGGCTATCTGATGTTCGCCGATCTGGCGGTCATCTGCGGCCTGATGGCAGGCGCTTACAAGGCATAAAAACGAACTGCTTATCCATTTATTTTCTCTCTCTTACTCTTCCAAAAGAAAAGCGGCCGTGCAGTGCACGGCCGTTTTTCGCGTGGGGGGATGAATATTTGGCCCCCTTGTGCAAAGGGGGCTGTCGAGCGCCAGCGAGACTGGGGGATTGTCAACCCCTCCGCCGCGGCTTGTGCCGCGCCACCTCCCCTTACACAGGGGAGGTTTGGGGCCTGCGTCCCTTACACCAGCTCCTCGAAGCTGCGGATGCAGCGGTGGCACACCGCCTGCATCTCGTCCCATGCGACGTGGAAGAATTCGTCGTATACGCCTACGACGGTCATTCCGGCGGCGCGGGCGCTGCGGCAGGCGGCGATGGAGTCGTCAAAAATGGTGCAGTCCGCCGCGTCTACGCCCAGCAGCTCTGCCGTGCGGCGGTAGATGGCGGGTTCCTTCTTGTCCATGCCCAGCTCCTGCGCGAAGTAGATATGCTCAAAATAGGGCTTCAGGCCCAGATGCTCCAGCGCCGCGTGACAGTGGGCGGGAACGCTGGAGGTCAGGACGGCCATCCGCTCTCCGGCGGCCTTGCACTTTTCCAGATAATCCACCACGCCGGGCTTTACCGGCACGCTGGTGGTATAGAGATCGCCGGCCATCTCCATCCACTCGGCCATGATCTCGTCGGTGGATTCGCTGAGATGGCAGTACTCCTTGGTGAAAATCGCGGCCTTGGGGAACACGGTGTGGGCCACGCCCTCGTAATATTCCCGTGTGTAGGGCAGGCCCCGCTTGGCCAGAAAGGCGGTGTCCACGTCCCGCCAGATGCCGTTGGAGTCGATGAGGGTGCCGTCCATGTCAAAAATCAGCATAGGGGTTCTCCTTATAGATTGGTGGTATAGAAGCGCCACGGAAAGTCTACGGCCTCCTGCGCGTAGTCGATGCCGATGCGCTTTCCGGTTTGAATGGTGAAGGGGCGGGGCGGCTGGTGGGGCAGGCCCGCGTCAGACAGGGAGGTGCAGAGGAACAGCTCGTCGCCCGTGGTCAGGTCGAGGCCGTTCTGGCGGCGGTCAAGCCCCAGAGCGCGGCAGCATTTACCGGGGCCGTTCAGCAGGTTCTTCCGCTGGTAGGGCGTCAGCTCGTCGGGGGCTTTCCCGTACCGCAGGCGGCAGATGGCGTCCAGCCCGTGTACCGGGGTCAGGCCCCGCAGCAGCACGGCGGAGGGCTCGCCCTCCGGCTCGGTGACGAAGTTCAGGCAGCAGTGCATGCCGTAGATGAGGTAGATGTAGGCGTGGCCCGGCGGACCGAACATGGTGGCGTTGCGGGCGGTTTTGTGATAACCGTAGGAGTGGGCGGCCTTGTCAATGGCGCCCACATAGGCCTCCGTCTCCGTGACGCGGCACACCAGCAGCTCGCCCTCGTACCGCCGCACCAGATAGCAGCCGATGAGACTGCGGGCGATATCCACCGTATTTCCTGTATAAAAATTCCGACAAAGTATTGCCATTTTTGCCCTCCGGTGGTATGCTAGTTGAAGTTTTTATGTATTTTATCACGATTTGCGTGAAATTACAAGAAAAAGGGAGTGTTGCCGCAATGCCTGTGTACAACTATAAAAAGGGCCTGACCGCCATGCTGGGGTGTTTCCTGATCTGGGGGTTCCAGCCGCTGTACTGGTATCTGTGCGGCGGCATGGACACCTTCTTCCTGATGGCCAGCCGTATCGTGTGGGCGGCGGTGTGCTGCGTGCTGATCTTATGGATACAGGGCAAGCTGCCCCAGCTGGCGGCGGCCTTTAAGGATAAGCAGGTGCTGAAGCGGGAGATCCCGGCGGCGGTGTTCCTGTTCGGCGACTGGATCGTGTACCTGTGGGCGGTGCAGAATGGCCGTGTGCTGGAGTGCTCGCTGGGGTACTACATCCAGCCGCTGGTGGTGTTCGCCTTCGGCGCGGTGATCTTCAAGGAGAAAATCTCGTGGCGGCACTTCGTTATCATCGCCATCGTGGTGGTGGGCATCGTGCTGAGTACCAATGGCTTCGGCGGCGTGCCCTATGTGACCATCGCGCTGGCTACCATGTTCGCCATCTATGCCGCCATCAAGAAGAGCCTGACCATCGATTCCATCGTCAGCACCACCATGGAGATCATCATGATGGTGCCGGTGGCCATCGTGTTCGTGCTGTGCTGCCGTATGGGCGACAACGGTATGGGCAGCCTGACGGTGGTGCGGCAACTGCTGCTGATGGGCTCCGGCGTGGTGACGGCGGTCCCCATGCTGTTCTACGCCATCGGCGTGCGGAACCTGCCCCTGATGACCACCGGTATCTGCCAGTATCTCAGCCCCACGCTGGCCATCTTCTGCGGCATGATCATGGGCGAGAGCCTAACCAGGGAGAAGCTGGTGAGCTTCTGCTTCATCTGGGCGGGCGTGATTTTGTACACGCTGAACAGTATCTATGAGGAGAAGAAGCGCAACAAAACCGCGGCGTAAGGAGGAGAACCAATGAATATTACAGTCTATTTAGGCGCCAACGAGGGCAACGACCCGGCACTGGGCCGGGCAGTCCGCGAGCTGGGACAATGGATCGGCGGAAACGGCCACACACTGGTCTACGGCGGATCAAAGACCGGGCTGATGGGCGAGATCGCAAAAAGCGTTCTGGATGCCGGCGGGAATGTGACCGGCGTGGAACCGCAGTTCTTTATGGATGAAGGCTTCCAGTATGACGGCCTGACGGAGCTGATCGTCACAAAGGATATGGCAGAGCGCAAGACGAAGATGATCCAGCTGGGCGATGCTTTTATCGCCTTTCCCGGCGGCACCGGAACGCTGGAGGAGATCGCGGAGGTCATGTCTAAGGTGTCGCTGAAGCAGCTGGACGCGCCGTGCATCCTCTATAACCTGAACGGCTACTATGATGACCTGAAGGCGCTGCTGGGGCATATGATCGAAAAGGGCCTTTCCTCGCCGGAGCGGCAGGAGGGGATCTACTTTGCGGAGGATCTTGCACAGATCCAGACGATATTGGAGAAGAAATGAGGCAGCAGCCTGCGGCACCCGCCGCGGGCTGCTGTTGCGCGGTGGGAGAGGGAATGGTATAATAAAACCGGCGTTGATACGCCGGACAGTCGTGTCTGCACCGTGAAATGCGGCATTTCTCGCTTTGTGTCGTGTTCAAATGATGCGGCTTATGCCATACTGACAGCGAAAGGAGGGCATCCGTATGGATCAGATCAGGGTCGGAACATTCCTGAAAGCGCTGCGGAAGGAGAAGAAGCTGACGCAGGAGCAGCTGGCGGAGAAGCTGAATGTGTCCGGCAGGACGGTGTCCCGCTGGGAGACCGGAGCCAACATGCCGGATATCGGCATGCTGGTGGAGATCGCTGATTTTTATGACGTGAGCATCCCGGAGATCATCAACGGAGAAAGGAAAAGCGAGAGTATGGATCGGGAAACCAGAGAAACGGCAGCCGCGATGGCGGAATACAGCCGGAATGAGGTAAGGACGGGAAAACAGAAGATATTGGGCATTTTGCTGTTGGTGTTCGGCCTGTTTATCATAGTGTCGGCACTGATGATCTTCCCCAGCGACAGCAGCTGGGGCGGTATTTATGCCACGCTGGGCAGCCTTCTGCTGGTGGCCGGAATATATTTCCTGATCCGGCCAATGGTAACGAAGCGCAGCCTGCGCATAGGCATTGTTCTCGGCTGCATGGTGCTGCTGTTGGGGGCCTTTTCGCTGTTCGATTATGTTGCGGTCTCGCAGTTCGGACAGGTACCCAGATTCCGGTATGAGACGCAGTATGATTCGCGTGCCGGGGATCGACTGGTGCATAAGACGCTGTTTTTTACGGCGGTGCAGGAGTACCCCGGAACAGAGCAGGAACGGGTCTATATTGTGCGATAGAAACCCGCCGCGGGCATTGCCCGCGGCGGGTTTCGTATAAAAGCCTCGCAGAGTTCGCCGCTCGGAAGCGGCAAAAAAATCAAATCATTTTTCTGACGACATGTGCGTCAGAAAAATACTTCTCGGTCGCCAGTGCACCCAACGGGTGCGCGCAGCCGACCGCAATCCCCTTTGGCAATGAAATCGAAGATTTCATGCCAGTAATCTTTAGCCCGGAGGCCACGTCATGTCGCGGCCGCTGAGCACATGGAAGTGCAGGTGCTTCACGGTCTGGCCGGCCTGATCGCCGCAGTTGTTGACGATGCGGTAGCTGTCGCAGCCCAGCTCCTTGCAGAGCTTGGCGATGACGGTGAAGCAGTGGGCCACCACGGCCTCGTTGCTCTCGTCGATCTTGGCGGCGCAGCAGATGTGCTCCTTGGGCACCACCAGAAAGTGGGTGGGCGCCTGCGGCTCGATATCGTAGAAGGCGTAGCACAGCTCGTCCTCATAGAGCTTGTTGCTGGGGATCTCGCCGTCGATGATGGCGCAGAACAGGCAATCGTTCTTCATAGGTTCGTCTCCTTTCGTTGTATGGTGTATTCTGTGTGCCCGCCCCAGTGGGGCGGGCACTGTTTTTGCTTTTCAGCCCAGCTTGGCGGCCACGAAGTCGTCCACAGTGGCCAGCGCGTCGTCCACCTTCAGCAGGTCGGTGCCGCCGCCCATGGCGCTGTCGGGCTTGCCGCCGCCCTTGCCGCCGCACACGGCGGAAACGGACTTCACCAGATCACCGGCCTTGATGCCCTTGGCCACGGCTTCCTTGCCGCAGACGGCCAGAAAGCTGACCTTCTCGCTGTTGATGCTGGCCAGCACGGCCACCACGCTGGGATCCTTGTCCCGCATGAAGTCGCCCATAGCACGCAGGGCGTTGGCGTCCAGATTCTGGCGGGTGCCGGTGATGATGTGCAGGCCGCCCACAGTCTTGGCGGAGGCCATCACCTGCTTGGCCTCGCCCAGAGAGGCCTCAGCCTTGAACTTCTCCAGCGTCTGGCGCAGCTCCTTCATCTCGTTGGCCTGCTGCTCCATGCGCTCCAGAATGGTATTGGGGGCGGTCTTGAAGAACTGGGCCGCCTTCAGCAGAGTGTTGCGGCCATGGCGGGTCTCGTCAATGGACACGCGGCCGGTGGTGGCTTCGATACGGCGGACGCCGGAGGCCACGCTGCTTTCAGACTTGATGCGGAACATGCCTACCTTGGCGGTGTTGTCCAGATGGGTGCCGCCGCACAGCTCCATGGAGAAGTCGCCCATGGTGACCACGCGGACCGTCTGGCCGTATTTCTCGCCGAAGGTGGCCACGGCGCCGCGGGCCTTGGCCTCGTCCAGCGGCAGTTCCTCGGTAGTGATGGTCAGGCCGTCCAGAATGGCGTCGTTCACCAGATCCTCCACCTCGTTCAGCTGCTGGGGCGTGATGCCCTCGAAATGGGTGAAGTCGAAGCGCAGGCGGTCGGGCTCTACCAGAGAACCGGCCTGATGCACATGGTCGCCCAGCACCTTTACCAGCGCGGCATCCAGCAGATGGGTGGCCGTGTGGGCGCGGCGGATGGCGGCGCGGCGGACGGTGTCGATGGAGGCGGCCACGGTGTCGCCCACCTTCAAGGAGCCCTTCAGCAGCTTGCCGTAGTGCATGAACTTGCCGCCCTTGTTCTTCTGGACGTTATTGACGTGGAAGAGGAGGGCGCAGTTCTCGTCGGGATTCTCGATGCTGTCGCTGTCGGTGATGCGGCCGTGGTCAGCGATCTGGCCGCCCATCTCAGCGTAGAAGGGGGTCTGATCCAGCACCACGATGGCCTCCATGCCGGGGACGATCTCGTCCACCAGCTCGCCCTCGGCCACGATGGCCAGCACATGGGCATCGTCGATGGCGTCGTAGTCATAGCCCACGAAATCGGTGGCAGGCATGTCCTTGCCGAACTCCACACCGGCCCAGCCCAGATCGCCCAGCGCCTTGCGGGCCTCGCGGGCGCGCTCCTTCTGCTCGGTCATCAGGGCCTTGAAGGCATCCTCGTCGATGGTCATGCCCTCCTCGGCGGCCATTTCGGCGGTCAGGTCGATGGGGAAGCCGAAGGTGTCGTACAGCTTGAAGGCGTCCTCGCCGGAGAACACGGTCTCGCCCTTGGCCTTGTGGGCGGACAGCATGTCGCCGTAGATCTTCATGCCGCCGTCGATGGTGCGGGCGAAGTTCTCCTCCTCGGTGCGGATGACCTTGGTGATATAGGTCTGCTTCTCCCGCAGGTCGGGATACTGGCACTCGTTCTCGTGGATAACGGTGTCCACCACCTGATACAGGAACGGCTCGTTGACGCCCAGCAGCTTACCGTGGCGGGCGGCGCGGCGCAGCAGGCGGCGCAGCACATAGCCCCGGCCCTCGTTGCTGGGCAGGATGCCGTCGCAGATCATGAAGGTGGCGCTGCGGATGTGGTCGGTGATGACGCGCAGGGACACGTCGCGCTTGTAGCTCTCGCCATAGTGGGCGCCGGTCAGCTCGCTGACCTTGTTGGTGATGTTCATGACGGTGTCCACATCGAACAGGCTGTCCACGTTCTGGCACACGCAGGCCAGACGCTCCAGACCCATGCCGGTGTCGATGTTCTTCTGCTTCAGCTCGGTATAGTTGTTGTGGCCGTCGTTGTCGAACTGGCTGAACACGTTGTTCCAGACCTCGATATAGCGGTCGCAGTCGCAACCCACGGTGCAGCCGGGCTTGCCGCAGCCGTACTCGGGGCCGCGGTCATAGTAGATCTCAGAGCAGGGGCCGCAGGGGCCGGAGCCGTGCTCCCAGAAGTTGTCCTCCTTGCCGAAGCGGAAGATCTTCTCGGCGGGGATGCCGATCTCGTCGTGCCAGATGTTCCACGCCTCGTCGTCGTCCAGATAGACGGAGGGATACAGACGGTCAGGCTCCAGACCCACCCACTCGGGGCTGGTCAGGAACTCCCAAGACCAGGCGATGGCTTCGTGCTTGAAGTAGTCACCGAAGGAGAAGTTACCCAGCATCTCGAAATAGGTGCCGTGGCGGGCGGTGTGGCCCACGTTGTCGATATCGCCGGTGCGGATGCACTTCTGGCAGGTGCAGACGCGGTGGCAGGGGGGCTCCTCCTCGCCCTTGAACCAGGGCTTCATGGGGGTCATACCGGCATTGATCAGCAGGATGGATTTGTCGTTCTGGGGTACCAGCGAGAAGCTGGGTAGGCGCAGATGGCCTTTCGTCTCGAAGAACTTCAGGAACATCTCCCGCAGCTCATTCAGACCGTGATAGGGATGGCTCATAGTATTTCGCTCCTTTTATGATAAATTTTTGATTTTGTTTCTTCTGCCGCTGTCAAAGCCTCCCTTGTGTAAAGGGAGGTGTCAACGCGAAGCGTTGACGGAGGGATTGTCAATTATCGTATTATCCCCTCAGTCGGCTTTGCCGACAGCTCCCCTTGCAACAAGGGGAGCCTTTGGTGTGTTGTCCTCGCACCAGCTTTCCGCCAGCGCTGCCAGCCCCGTCTCCAGATTCCGGAAGAACCGGGAGATATGCAGGCCGTCGGCCAGCGCGTGGTTGACGAACAGCGACACCGGCAGGGTCGTGCGGCCATTTGCCGTGACGTACTTGCCCCAGCTGATGCGGGGGTTGCTGTCGTCAGGGCTCACCATGGGGTGCTCCAGCTGGGAGTAGTGGAGCCACGGCAGACTGGACACGAAGAAAAAGCTGCGCGCATCACCGTCCTCGGTGAGCGTGCCCCGCTCCAGCACCTCCCGCTGGCGGCGCTGACCCAAGGCGATGAAAGCATCATAGGGCAGGTCGCTCTCCACCGTGCAGTAGACGTATACGCCGTCGGGCTTCATGGCGGTGTAGGAGGGTGGGCACCAGTCGAACTCCACCACCGTGCCGCCTTCGAAGATGCGGCGGCGCAGCTGGGGTACGGCGTTGGCGGCCCGGGTCACCGCATAGAGAAAGCTGAGGAAGAAGGGACGCTGTCCCCTATTGGCCATAAAGTCCGTGATGTCGATCTCCGCCGTGATCCCGGCGAAGGGAAAGTCCATCTGCCGGAAATAGGCAAACTGTCCACACCGGGGATCGGACGCCATGTCGATAATCTGATAGCTCATCTCTCACCTCCTGAAAACTTAGATGCCCGTATGGCAGATTTCCGGTCATTCCGAGCCAGCGACCGATGTCGCTAGCGTGGGAATCCGTATCGGGGAAATGGATTGCCGCACCAGTCTGCACCCCAAGGGTACTTGCTTCGCGGCGAGGACTGGTGCGCAATGACAGAAAAACAAAAACGCCCCGCCCCACATAGGGGCGAAGCGACGCTTCACGGTACCACCCTAATTTGACGGCAATGCCGTCATCTCAGTCGTCCGGTAACGGGGACGGAACGTGCGGCTCGTCGCCGCAGGCTCGGAAGTGGCTGTCCTGCCTGCCGTTCCCGAAGGGCTTGCACCTGACCCCTTCTCGCTCTGGGTGGCTGCGGCGGACTCGTTTCCTCATAGCCGTATCACAATGTTGCCCTTATTTTACCACATCTTTCGTCGTTGTCAACGGTATTTTTTGCGTTTTTTCGTCGTTTTCACCATTGCCCAAAGGGGAAAGTATGTTATACTGGTGTGTAGCTTTGCGTGGGAGGAAACTTTATGCCTCTTTATAAACGGAAAAATATCGACTGGTACCGCCATCTGGCCTTTGCCTGTGTGGGCGGTTTCTTTGGCGCCTACGCCATTATGTGCCGGGGCGGCGTCATGGGCAGCGCCCAGACCGTGAACCTGCTGGAGCTGGTGATCGATGCTCTGTATGGCCGGGGCTTCAACGTGTTGGAGCATTTCGGGGCCTTCGCGGTGTATGTGATCGGCACCATGCTGACGGTGCTGCTGCCCTTCAAATGGGGCGTGAACATGCGGCGGCTGTCGCCCATCATCACGGCGGCCGCGGCGGTGGGGGAGTGCTTCATCCCGGCGGAAACGGAAGTGGTGCTGGCGCTGTATCCCATTTTCTTCGCCATGAGCGTCCAATGGAGCAGCTTCCGGGGCGCACGGAATTTTTACAGCTCCACCATTTTCTCCACCAACAACACCAAGCAGGCATCGCTGGCGCTGGCGGAGTATATGTGTACGAAGAACAGGGATCAGCTGCTGCGGATGGGCTTCTTCCTGTCCACGCTGCTGTGCTTCCACATCGGCGCGGCCATCGGCGTGGGCGCGGCTCACTTCTGGAGCGTCCGGGGCGCCCTGTGGTCGCTGCCGCTGATCGTCTGGGCCTTTGTGCTGGTGACGCAGGAGGAGAAAGCGGAGGCCATTCAGGCCATCAAGACGGAATAGACTTATCATAATAATAATATAGTAAAGGGAGGATATCACCATGAATCAGGCGCTGTTTTCCTACATTGCCGCCAGCCCCACGGCCTTTCAGGCGGTGGCCCATACGGCGAAGCTGCTGGAGGAGAAGAATTATCACCCGCTGCGGGAGACGGAGGAGTGGACGCTGGAGCCGGGCGGACGGTACTATGTAACGCGCAACGGCTCCTCACTGATCGCGTTCCGGCTGCCCAAGGGCCGGCCCGGCGGCTTTATGATGACCGCTGCCCACAGTGACAGCCCCACCTTCAAGATCAAGGAGAATGCCGAGCTGGCAGGGGAGAGCGACACCCGTCTCAGCGTGGAGGGCTACGGCGGTATGCTGTGCGCCAGCTGGATGGACCGCCCCCTCAGCATCGCGGGCCGCGCCATGGTGCGGACAGAGAATGGCATTGCCATGCGTCTGGTGGATCTGAAGGACGTCGCGGCGGTGATCCCCAATGTGGCCATCCACATGAACCGGGAGGCCAACAGCGGCATGAAGTACAACGTTGCCGTGGACATGCAGCCCCTGTACGGCGAGAAGGGCGGCTTCCGCAGCCGCGTGGCCAAGGCGGCCGGTGTGGCGGAGGACGACCTGCTGACGCACGATCTGTTTCTCTATAACCCCCAGCCCGGTGTGGAATGGGGCAATTACATTTCCGCGCCCCGGCTGGACGATCTGCAATGTGCCTTTGCCGCCTTGCAGGGCTTCCTGACGGCGGAGGAGAGCCGGAACGCCTGCGTATACTGCCTGTTCGACAACGAGGAGGTGGGCAGCGAGACGAAGCAGGGCGCGGCCTCCACCTTCCTTCTGGAGACGCTGGAGCGCATCTGCGACTCTCTGGGCTTGACGCTGCGGACCATGGCGGCGGGCAGCTTCCTGCTGTCCTGCGACAATGCCCACGCTGTGCACCCCAATCATCCGGAGTACGCCGACAAGAACCATACGGTACGGATGAACGGCGGCGTGGTCATCAAGTATAACGCCAGCCAGCGCTACACCACCGACGCGGTGTCGGCGGCGCTGTTCCAGACGGTGTGCGAAAAGGCGGAGGTGCCCTTCCAGCGGTACGCCAACCGGGCGGATATGCCGGGCGGCTCTACGCTGGGCAGCATCGCCAACACGCAGGTGTCGCTGAACATGGTGGATATCGGCGCGGCGCAGCTGGCCATGCATTCCGCCTTCGAGACGGCGGGCGCGCAGGATACGGCCTACATGGTGCGGGCGCTGCGGACGTTCTTCGGGCTGAGCTTGCAGGTAGACGCGGACGGAACATACCGGCTGTGAATTTGAATAGGAAAGAGACGGCATGAGCCGTCTCTTTTTTTGTGGTGTGATTTTTGCGGGGCGTCGAGGACGCCGCCCCCTACCCACATTCTATCAGTGACAGGCCGTAGGGGCCGGCGTCCTCGACGGCCCGTTGCGCTAAAAAATATTTTAAATACCCTCTTGACACACAATACTATGTGATGTATAGTATAACGCGAAAGGGGGCATGAACATGCTTGACCCACAGATGAAGCGGGGCCTGTTGGAGGCCTGCGTGCTGTCGGCGCTGGCCAGAGGCGATTCCTATGGCTATAAGATCGTGAAGGATCTGTCCGTATGCGTGCAGGTGTCGGAATCCACGTTATATCCCATTCTGCGGCGGTTGGAAAGCGGCGGCGCGCTGACGGTATACAGTGTGGAGCACAACAGCCGGCTGCGGAAGTTTTATCATTTGACGGAGCAGGGACAGCGGCAGCTGTCCGCCGCTGTGGAGGATTGGAAGGAATTGGAATCTATGTACGAATTTATCAGGGGAGGACTGCAGCATGAGCAAGGCTGACTTTCTGCGTCTGCTGGAGCGGGCGCTGACGCAGCTGTCGGAAGAGGAGCGCCAGAAAAATCTGGAGTATTACAGCGAGCTGCTGGACGATATGATGGAGGAGGGCATGACCGAGGCGGAGGCTACCGCCAAGCTGGGCAGCCCCAACCAGATCGCCCAGAGCATCCTGCAGGAGATGCCGCTGGGCAAGCTGGTCAGCACCCGCATGAAGCCCAAGAGCGGCTGGACGCCGCTGGCCATCGTGCTGGCGGTGGTGGGCAGCCCCGTATGGGTGCCGCTGCTGCTGGCGGGCATCGCCGTTGTGCTGGCGGTATTCGTGTCCATCTGGGCGCTGGGCTTCGCGGCGGTGGCTGTGGTGCTGGGACTGGCAGTGGCCGTGGTGGCTACGCCCATCTTCGCCGTCCGGGCGGCTGTGATGACATTGCCGCTGGGCCTTATGCTGCTGGGCGCGGGGCTGGTGCTGTTGGGCCTGTGCGTGCTGGGCGGACTGATGGCGGTGGAGCTGTGCAAGCTGCTGTGGCAGCTGACGGTGTGGCTGGCCCATAAGATCAAGGGCCTGTTCATCCGGAAGGAGGAGAACATATGAAAAAATCCATAAAAATCACGCTGATCGTGGCGGCGGCGCTGGTAGGACTGGGCCTGTGCCTGTCGGCGGCGGGCTTTGCCATGGGCGGACGGTTCGATGAGCTGACGAACCTGCATCTTGACCCCGCCACGGGGAAGTGGGAGCAGGTAAACGAAGCGGGGAATGTGGTGAACGATTACACCGGAAGCGACTACGCGCTGCCGGAGGGAACGGACATCACGGCGCTGGACATCGACTGGGTCTCCGGCGAGGTGGAGATACTGGTGACCAGCGGCGATGCCGTTTCCCTGATGGAGCGGGTGAACCGCGGCACATCACCGGCTTATGCCATGGTGGTGTCGGAGCAGGACGGCGTGCTGAAGGTGCGGTATGTGGAGGACGAGCTCCTGACGCTGCCGAATCTGCCTGCCAAGAAGCTGGTGGTACATCTTCCCCGCGAGATGGCGGAGAGCCTGACGGAGGTAAGCTTCAGCAGCGTGTCCGCTGATTTCGATGTGGATCCGCTGACGGTGCGGGAGAAGTTCGCGTTCAGCAGTGTCTCCGGTGATCTGGAGACGGACTTTATCACGGCGGAGGGCGTAGACGCAGAGGTGAGCACCGTATCCGGCAAGATCAGTCTGGACGGCAGCTTCCGTCAGGTGAACGGCGAGAGCACCAGCGGCGAGATCGATCTGACGCTGCGTACCTGCCCGGAAAAGGTCAGCCTTGTTACCGTCAGCGGTAAAGCGGATGTGGAGCTGCCCCGGGATGCCGGATTCACGCTGAACTATGACACGGTATCCGGCGATCTGGAATGTGACTTCGCCGCCAAGCGGAACGGCGAGAAGCTTATCTGCGGCGACGGCGGGTGCGAGATATCCGTCAGCACCACCAGCGGCGACTTGAAGATCGAAGTGATCGACTGATACGAAAAAATAGACCTGTGCGCAAGCACAGGTCTATTTTTATCATATGTTAGTTTTTGGCGCTCAGCTCCACGGCATGGCGCAGAAAGCTGAGGGGCGGCACCGGCTTGGGCAGCTGCATGGTGAACACCATCTGGGGCGTTTTCGGCTCACGGAGGGGCAGGCCGTCACAGTCGGTCATCACCGGCGCGGTGATGGTAAAGGGACGGGTATCGGGGCCCACCACCTCCAGCTGGTCACCGGCGGCGAACTTGTTCCGCAGGCTCAGGGTGGCAAGACCGTTTGCGTCGCAGTCCGTCACCACGGCGCAGATCTGCCAGTCCCGTATGTACCGGGCGTTGTCGTAATACTGCCCGGGCTGGCCGTAAAAGAAGCCAGTGGAGTAGTGCCGGTGGCTGACGTGCTCCACCTCGTCCCGCCATACGGGGTCGATGGGACGGCCCGCTGCCACATCGTCCAGCACATGGCGGTAGGCTCCGGTGACGATGGCGGCGTAATAGCCGGATTTGGCACGGCCCTCGATTTTCAGGCAGTCCACGCCCGCGTCCATCAGATCGTCCAGATGGTCGATCATGCACATGTCGCGGCTGTTCATGATATAGGTGCCCTTTTCATCCTCGAACACGGGGAAATACTCGCCGGGGCGCTTTTCCTCCATCAGCGCGTACTGATAGCGGCAGGGCTGGGCGCACTGGCCACGGTTGGCGTCACGCCCCGTCATATAGTTGCTGAGCAGGCACCGGCCGGAGTAGCTGACGCACATGGCCCCGTGGCAGAAGGTCTCGATTTCCAGATCCTTGGGGACTTTGGCCCGGATGGTGCGGATCTCGTCAAGACTCAGCTCGCGGGCCAGCACTACACGGGTGGCGCCCAGGTCGTACCACGCGGCAGCGGAGGCGTAGTTGGCGATGGACTGCTGGGTGGAGATGTGCCGTTGGCAATGGGGCGCGTACCTGCCCGCCAGCGTAAAGGCACCCAGATCGGCCACGATCAGAGCGTCTACTCCCGCGTCGTCCAGCCTCTCAAGATGGGCGGGCAGCTGCTCCACCTCGCCGCTGCGGGGCATGGTGTTGACGGTGACGTGGACCTTCACGCCGTGGTCATGGGCGTATTTTACGGCGCGGGGCAGCTCCTCGTCGGTGAAGTTACCGGCGAAGGAGCGCATGCCGAACGCGGTGCCAGCAAGGTACACCGCGTCGGCGCCGTAAGCCACGGCCATCTGCAATTTTTCCCAGTCCCCGGCAGGGGACAGCAATTCAGGCTTTTTTCGCTCCATCAGTCAGGCTGGTACATGTCGCTGTTGATAAAGGCGAGATGCTCGTTGTAGGTCTTGAAGAAATGGTTCACGCCATCCTTACCGGCGGCAAAGTAGTAATACTCGGTATCGTTGGGGTAGATGGCCGCCTTGATGGAGTCAAGGCCGGGGCAGCAGATAGGGCCGACAGGCAGGCCGGGATACTTGTAGGTGTTATAGGGGCTGTCCATCTCCTTGTCAAAGGCGGTCTTGTCCTTGCCCTCCAGAGACAGGGCGTAGTAGATGGTGGTATCCAGCTGCAAATAGCCGTAGGTCTCCCGATCGGTAGTGTTCAGACGGTTATAGAGGACAGAGGCAATGTTCTTGCGCTCGGTCTCGTCGCCGATGCCCTCCTTTTCGATGATGGAGGCAATGGTGACGATGTCGTGCAGGGAGTAGCCGCTGGCGTTGATGTCGGCCATCATGTCGTCGTCAAACTGGGCGACGAAGTTGGTCAGCATGGTGTCGATGTCATACACGGCGGTCTTTTCCGGGTCAAAGGCCTGCGTGGTGGGGAACAGGAAGCCCTCCATGCGGTTCACCTTGCCCAGCATGTCCTCCTTCAGGAAGCTGTAACTCTGGAACTCGAAATTGGCGCAGGCGTCCTCCAGCTCCTCGCGGGTGGAGATGCCGGCCTCGGTCATGATGTCGATGATCTCGTTGACGGTCTTGCCCTCGGGGATGACCACCTTGATCCAGCCATCCTCATTGACCTTGTCGGCCTCGTAATCGTGCATATTCAGGATCAGGCTGCGGTAGTCCATATCGCTGTTGAGATCGTACTCGCCGGGGTCGATATTTTTGCTGGCGTGGAAGAAGATGCCGCAGAACTTGAAGAAGCCCCGGTAGTTGATGAGGCCAGCGTCCTTCAGCTTTTTGGCCACGTCGCCCACGCTGTCGCCCTCGTCCACGGTGATCTTGACCTCCACATAATCTTTGTTCAGCGAGCACAGGTCATTGAACAGCAGCCAGCCCACACCGGCCAGCAGACAGGAGCCAAGCACCACGCAGGCCAGATACAGCGCGGTACGCTGGGCGGCGCGCTTGCTTTTTTTCTTCTTTCTGGGCGCGTTTCCCGCGCTCTGGCGACGCACCTCCTGCGGGTTGAAGTAGGCGGTCTCGGAGTTTCTGTTTTGATCCTTAGGCATAATTTGTGATTCCTTTCTTATGTCGTGGCAATGTTACAGCAGGTCGCGGAGCTTGTCCAGCACCTCGGCATGGATATCCTCGCGGCTGCGCATGACGCCGTTCTCGGCGCAGTCGATCCGTGTCCAGCCGCAGTAGTCTGTGACAAAGGCGGCGTTTTCCCGGCAGCGGCGCAGATATTCCTCGTCCTGCTCGTGTACGTCGGCGGTGGTGTGGGTGGCCTGCTCCCGCAGGCGCATCATCTGCTCGCTCAGCTCGGTGGGCAGGTCCAGATACAGCACCCGTGTGGGGCGGGGCAGCTCCAGGAGGTCGTATTCAAAGTGGAACAGCCAGTCCAGAAAGGGCTTGCGCTGCTCCGGCGGCAGCTTGGAGGTCTGGTGTACCGCGTTGGAGGTGGTATACCGGTCGGCGATCAGCAGACCGCCCTGACGGTAGTATTCCCCCCAGTCCTGCTTGTAGGAGGCGTAGCGATCCACTGCGTAAAAGGTGGATGCGGCATAGGCGTTCACATCATCGGGATGGCTGCCGAATGCACCGCCCAGATACAGGCGGATCAGCGCCGAGGATTCCTCGCTGTAACGGGGAAAGGCCAGACGGCGGAAGGGGATGCCCTGCTTCTCCAGCGCCTGACACAGAAGCTCGGTCTGCGTGGCCTTGCCGGAGCCGTCAGTTCCCTCGAATACGATCAACTTTCCCATGGTGTGCGTCTCCTTTACATGGTCATACGCATAACATTATAACACCATTGTACCCGTTTGTAAAGAAAACATGATGGGCAGGCGGAAATTCGGCATTTGCAGAAAAAAGACAAGCACGCCCTCAGGCGTGCTTGCGGATCGCGGATAATGGAATGCTGTTCAGGAACAGTGCCAGCGCCAATAGGTCGGCGCTGCCGCCGGGACTGAGCCACCGGTCGATAAGGGCATCGTCCAGCGCTTGCGTCAGCGTGACGCGCTGTTCCGGCGGCGCGGCCAGTATGGCGGCAGCCTGCTCTTTTACAAAGGTAGCGCCCTCGGCGCCGCCCCGGTGGTAGAGGTTGGTGTCCTCTGTGTGGGCCATCAGACAGAGAAGCGCCGTCAGGGGATCGTGGGTTTGCAGCAGCACGGCGGCCTGCCGCGCGGTGGGAAAGCCTGCCAGCGCTTCGGAGCGTGCGCCGCCCACCTGATGGCGCAGCGTCACCGCCGCGCCATGGGTATCCTGAGGCGGCGTCAGCTCTGCGGCCAGCGCGGCGGCATGGGCGAATACGTCGCCGCCATCCGAGAGATACCGGCCCAGCGCCGCCAGCAGCACCGAAAAGGAGAACAGCGCCCCCTTGTGGGTGTTGACGCCGCCGGTGGTCCGGAACATGGCGGCCTCGGCCGCCAGCCCCGCCGCCTGTAAGGCGGCGGCATCCGCGCCGGACAGGCTCAGCGCCGTGATTTGACGGAAATACGGCGTCAGCGCGTCGATGCTCCGCAGGAACAGGGGAAGATCCATGTCATTGTGTGCACCGTTATTGCGTTCGTCCACCAGCCCCGGCTTTGGGGTCAGGCGTACCTCCTCCGTCAGCGCCTTTGCCGCCAGGCTGGCCAGATATCCGGCGGCGAAGTCCGCCAGAATCTCATGGGTGCGGCCCACGATGGCATCCAGTCCGTGGGCGCGGCTGCGGGAGCAGACCGTCACCGGTCCGCCGCAGATAAGGCAGGTGCGCGGCTCCGGGCGGGACAGCTTGCTGCCGTCCGTGTCCAGCACGTCCAGATCGTACAGCCGCCCTATGGGCACGGTGGTCTCCAGCGTCAGACAGGCGGCCTTCAGCTCAGGGGCCGGACGGTCATACACCAGCAGGGCCTCGCAGCCGGTGGCGGGCCGGATGATCTCTGCCGTTACCGGCTGGCCCAATGTGCCGTACAGGGCCGCCAGCCCCGCGTCGAAGGCCAGCTCGATCAGCGGGGAGGACTTCACCGGTCCGGCAATATTCATGGTGAAGGACACCAGCGGCAGGCGGTGGGCTTGCAGCAGCCGACGCTGGGCATCCGCCCGCGTGTCACGGGCGCGGAGGATGTCCTCCAAAGTGACGTTGACAATAGGCATAAGTGGTCTCCGGTACAAGTGGTTGGATGTCGGCAAGCCGTCCCTCCACCAGCAGGCGGCGGACGGCGGTGGCGGAGATGCCCTCCAGACGGGGGATCTCCGTGACGGAGATGCCGTAAGTGGGGAGCAGTTCCTTCATTCTCCGGTTATAGGCGGCGGTGGTGGGGGAGAAGGGCTCCTCGCCTACGAACCGCCGGGTGATGTGGAGGGCCGGGGCGATGTGCTGCCCAAACAGCGTCAGATCCAGGTCGCACCGTGCGTCCTCCGACTGCTCGTCCCGCAGGAAATAGGCGGGGAAGGTGGCCCGGCTCACCAGAAAGTCGCCGCCGGAGCATACGCTCACGTTGGGAAGATGTGCCGTACCCTCCCGTACCAGCGCCAGCCGGAGGGCGGCAGGGAAGGGGACGCCCTCCTCCGCCACCACGAACACCAGCACATGGTCACACTGCGCCGCTGCCGTGGTGATGAGGTGCAGATGCCCCCTTGTGAAGGGGTTGGCGTGGCAGACCACGCAGCCGGTGACGCCCTCCTGCCAGCGGGGCAGAGGTTCCAGAAAACGCCTCAGCGCATCACGCTGGCGGCACAGCATCACCATGTCCGCCGTCTCTACTACCGGATAGAACCCCAGAGAGCGGAATAGCCGCGCGCTTTGGGGCTTGGTGAACAGAAACGGATAGGGAACGCCCCACTTTACCGACTCCTGCACCAGCGCGGAGACGATGCGGGCGCATATGTCCTGGCCCTCAGCGGCGGGAGAGACGGCCACCTGACGGATGACCTTGCCGCCCAGCGAGCCGCAGCCCAGCAGGGTATCGTCCTCCGTCAGCAGGGCGGTGATATCGGTGCGGCCTTCGTCACGCAGACCGCCTTCGGCCAGCAGAGCGGCATAGGCCGTCCCCCACCGGGGAGGGACGGCCTTGCAAAGCAGTAATTCACGCATCCTCGTCGATCTCGCGCACCACGTCGATGATGGTGTTGTCGCGGTACATGACCACGCCCACGATGCGGTCCTTGTAGCGGATGGGCTCGGGTACGCCCACCAGCGCCTCGGCCCGCTGCTGTAATTGTTCAATGGTGAACACATGCAGTCCGGCGGTCTCGATCTTTTCCTTCAGGTCACCGCGGCGGGGGTTCACGGCGATGCCCTGCTCCGTCACCACCACGTCCACCACCTCGCCGGGGGTGACCACGGTGTTGACGTGCCTGACGATGGTGGGGATGCGGCCGCGGGTCAGCGGGGCCACCACCACCGACAGGCTGGCGCCCTCGGCGGTGTCGGGATGGCCGCCGATCGCGCCGCGGATCACACCGTCAGAGCCGGTCAGTACGTTGACGTTGAAATCCGTGTCGATCTCCAGGGCGGAGAGGATCACAAAATCCAGCTGATCCACCGCCGCGCTGATCATGTGGCTGGCGTAGTACGTGGCGCCGATCTGGTGGTGGAAGTGGTTGTTTTTCAGGGACAGCGCCGCGTCCAGATCGAAGCTCTGAACGTCCAGCACGCGGTCGATGAGGCCCTCCTCGTGCATGGCGGTGATCTGGCCGGTGATGCCGCCCAGCGCGAAGCGGCAGTGGATGTGCTGATCCAGCATTTTCTGCCGCAGGAAGCGGGCGGTGGCCAGCGCCGCGCCGCCGCTGCCCATCTGCATGGAGAAGCCGTCGTACAGATAGCCGGTGGCCTCGATGACATTGGCGGCGGTCTTGGCGATCAGCAGCTCCTTGGGATCCTTGGTGTAGCGGGTGGCCCCGGACATGATGCCCTTGGGATCGCCGATGTCGTCGGTCAGCACCACATAGTCCACGTCATATTCGGGAATGGCCCACGGCGCGTTGGGATAGGCCACCAGATGGTTGGTGATGATGATCACGTTATCGGCATACTTGGCGTCGGTGCGGGCATAGCCCAGCGAGCCGCAGGCGATGCCGTCGTCATCGTCCCGGCTGTAGCCGTTGGCGTTGCCGTAGGGGTCACAGGAGGGCGCGCCCAGAAACGCCACATCAATGTGCAGTTCACCGCTGCGAATGGCGCTGGCCCGGCCGCCGTGGGAGCGGAACACCACCGGGCAATCCATAAGCCCGCGGGAGACCTCCTCCGCCAGCTCACCGCGGAGGCCGGAGGTCTCGATATGGGTGATGACGCCGTTTTTGATATGCTGAATGAGAGGTGCGTGGACGGAGGCCAGCGAGGAGGCCGCCAGCGTCAGGTTCTTGTAGCCCATCTCCGCCAGCTTATCCACCACCATGTTGATGATGTGGTCGCCGTTGCGGAAGTGGTGGTGGAAGCTGATGGTCATGCCGTCGCGCAGCCCCGTGCGGCGGATGGCCTCCTCCAGCGAAGGAACGACTTTGTTCTGCTGATGATACCGCTCACGGAAGGTGGCGGTCTTTTTTTGTCCCGCCCCGGCAAACGCGCCGTGGTTGCTGATCTCATTGATATGGGGAATCTTGTTCAGTTCTACCATGTTACAGCTCCTCCACTTCATCGGCCTTGCTGCCGGCCTCGTACAGCTCCAGCAGCCGCTTGGCACGGGTGACCACGGGCTTGTCGATCATCTTGCCGTTGAGACTGGCCACGCCGCTGCCCCGTGCGTTGGCCTCGGCGATGGCCTCCATAATGGCCCGCGCCTTGTTCAGATCCTTCTCACTGGGCATGAACACCTTGTGCAGCGGCTCGATCTGACGGGGATTGATGACGGATTTGCCGTCAAAGCCCAGTTTCTTGATGAGGGTGGCCTCAGCGATGAAGCCCTCCTCGTCGTTGACATTGGAGAACACCGTGTCCAGCGCGGCGATACCGGCGGCTCGTGCGGCGTTCAGGATCATGCAGCGGGCAAAGAGAAGCTCGATGCCGTCGCTGCGGGTGGTTTTCAGGTCGGTGACGTAGTCCTCCGCGCCCAGCGCGATACCGATGAGCCGGTCGCTGGCCTTAGCGATCTCCACGGCGTTCAGCACGCCGTTGGCGCTCTCAATGGCGGCCATCATCCCGGTGGTGCCCACGGGGATACCGGCCTCCCGCTCGATGCGCTCGATCTCCCGTTCGCAGTCGATCACGTCCTGCGCACTGTCGGTCTTGGGCAGGCGCACCACCTGCACACCGGCCCGGACGACGGCCTCCAGATCCTCGATACCCAGACCGCTGGAGAGGTCGTTGATGCGCACCACCGTCTCCTTTGTACCGAAATGCAGGGTCTTCAGGGCGTTATACACCAGAAAGCGGGCCGCGTCCTTCTCGGTATAGGCCACGCTGTCCTCCAGATCGAACATGATGGAGTCCGCGCCGTAGATGTGGGCGTCCCGGATCATGCCGGGGTTGTTGCCGGGTACGAACATCATGCTGCGGCGCAAACGATCCTTCTTATACATCCTGCCGTACCTCCCATGTGTAGTCATGGCACTCCGCCGCGCGGGTCAGGGCGGTGGCCACCCGCGCCCGGACGGTGCAGTCCAGCGCACCCTTGTCCACGGCGGTGATGAGCGCGTTCTCCACACCGTAGTCGGCGGCGGTCTCGCGGATGACGGCGATGATCTGCTTACCGAACTGCTGATAGACGCTGCTGGTCAGCTCCACCTGCACGCCGCCTTCGTCAGACGGCTCTACGGTTATCATGATGTCGTTGGATTCCATGGTCCCGGCATTGCCGGTGGTGATCAGTTTCATAGACGGCCTCCTTACAGCGCGGCTTCCAGATTCTGACGGATGGCGGCGATGAACTGGGCGGAGGTGACAGGATGGGCCTCAAAGCCCTCGTCCACCAGACCGGCCAGATCCTTGGTCATGGTGCCCTGATTCAGCGTGGCGAAGCAGGCGGCTTCCAGCTTGTCGGCAAAGGCGGCCAGATCGGCAAGACCGTCCAGCTGGCCGCGCTTGCGTAATGCGCCCGTCCACGCGAAGATGGTGGCCATGGGGTTGGTGGAGGTCTCTTCGCCCTTCAGGTGCTTGTAGTAGTGGCGGGTCACGGTGCCGTGGGCGGCCTCATACTCCGTCACGCCGTCGGGAGACACCAGCACAGAAGTCATCATGGCAAGAGAACCAAAGGCGGTGGAGATCATGTCGCTCATCACGTCGCCGTCGTAGTTCTTCAGTGCCCAGATGAAGCCGCCCCTGGAGCGGATCACGCGGGCCACGGCGTCATCGATGAGGGTGTAGAAGTAGGTAATGCCCAGCTCGGCGAACTTCTCCTTGTAGTTGTTCTCATATTCTTCATCAAAGATGCGCTTGAACTCGCCGTCGTACACCTTGGAGATGGTGTCCTTGGTGGAGAACCACAGATCCTGCTTGTTGGCCATGGCGTACTGGAAGCAGCTCTTGGCAAAGGCGCGGATGCTCTTCTCTGTGTTGTGCTGGCCCTGCCACACGGCGGGTCCCTTTACGGTCTGGACGGTCAGGGTCTTTTCCGCGCCGCTCTCGCCCTTGAAGGTCAGCGTGGCGGTGCCGGGTTCGTCGGTGACCATGTCCACAGCCTTATACATGTCGCCGTAGGCGTGGCGGGCCACGGTGATGGGCTTCTCCCAGTTTTTCACCACCGGGTGGATGAAGGGCACCACGATGGGAGCGCGGAAGGCGGTACCGTCCAGATAGGCGCGGATGGTACCGTTGGGGCTCTTCCACATCTCCGTCAACTGGGGATATTCCTCCATGCGCTGCTTGTTGGGGGTGATGGTGGCGCACTTGACGGCCACGCCCAGACGCTGGGTGGCCTTGGCGGCGTCGATGGTCACCTGATCCTTGGTCTCGTTGCGGTGCAGCAGGCCCAGATCGTAATACTCTGTTTTCAGATCCACGAAGGGCAGAATCAGCTGCTCCTTTATCATCTGCCACAGCACGCGGGTCATTTCGTCGCCGTCCATCTCCACCAGCGGCGTTGTCATTTTGATCTTATCCATAGCGCGTCCTTTCATATATGTATTATTGGAAGTGTGATGTCATTGCGAGGAGCGAAGCGACGTGGCGATCCGTCCTTTTGCACATGAGTGAGGTAGAGATCCCACGCCGGTGTGAGCATCGGCTCGGAATGACAAAGCAGCTGCCGGGTTTACCCCCGCTTTGCGTAATAGTTCATCAGGCAGCCGTCCAGCAGGATCTCCTTTTCATCCGCCGTCAGGCCGCGGACGTGGAGCAGCAGATCGTGAACGGTGCCGTTGGTACAGATAACCTTGGCCGGAATGTCTTCCGCGCCGCTCTCAATGGCCTGCCGGATACCGGAAACAAACACGCAGTCGCCGGGCTCGTAGTCAAAGGCGGCGTCCTTGTCCAGCGTGAAGGGCAGGATGCCCCAGTTGATGCAGTTGCTGCGATAGCGCTTGGTGGCAAATTCGTAGCAGATGTTGGCGAAGCCGCCCAGCACCTTCTGGCAGGAGGCCGCCTGCTCACGGGCGGAGCCGTCGCCGGGCTTGTTGGCGAATACGCAGGAGCCAAACTGGGTGTTGGCGGCCAGCGCCTTGGCGTCGCCCACCTTGCCCAGTACCTCCAGAATGTGAGCGGGAATGTTGCCGGCGCGGCGCTGTGCCTCCTGTGCCGCCACCTCTTTGGCATGGGGCACATACTCCGGTACCCGGCGGCTGAGGGTGAACTCCGCCAGACGCAGGGGGTTGGAACGGTAGGAGGAGGTCTCGCCGGAGGGGATCAGCTCGTCGGTGGTGGTGACGGGATCGTGGATCACCGCCGCCAGCTCCACCAGCAGATTCTCGGTGAGATCGTACATCCTGGGCCAGTCGGTGATGTTGGGACCCATCACCAGCTCCACGCTGGGATCGGCCTTGCCGAAGCCGTAGTACAGGCGGTTGTCATACACGGACTTGTCGAAGTGATATTCCCGGCGCACCGGCTCATAATCTACATCGGTGGCGGCGGTGATGCGTCCGCCGTTGGCGGCGGTGGCGGCGATGGAACGGGAGTCCATCAGGCAAACGGCGGCAAACTGGCCCTCGCCGGGCTTGGAGCCTTCCCGGTTGGGGAAGTTGCGGGTGGTGTGCCGCAGGCTCAGGCCGTTGTTGGCAGGCACGTCGCCCGCGCCGAAGCAGGGACCGCAGAAGCTGGGCTTGATGACCGCGCCGGTTTGCAGCAGGTCGGCGGTGACGCCGTCACGGGTCAGCTCCAGAGAGACCGGCACGGAGGTGGGGTACAAGTCGAAGGTGAAGGCGCCGTTGCCGGTGCTGCCGCCCCGGATGATGTCCGCCGCCTCGGTGATGTTGTCAAAGAGTCCGCCTGCGCAGCCTGCGATCACGCCCTGATCGGCCCATACGCCGCCGTCGTGGATCTTATCGGTGAGGTGGGGATGGGCCTTGGGGAAGCGCTTGGCGGCGTCGGCCTCCACCTTGGCCAGCAGCTCCTCGGCGTTCTCCAGAAATTCATGGATGGTCCATGCGTTGGAGGGGTGGAAGGGCAGGGCGATCATGGACTCCACCTTGCTCAGGTCAATGGAGATCATCCGGTCATAGTAGGCGGTGTCCGCCGGGTGCAGCGGCGCGTAATCCCAGGCGCGCTGATGGGCGGCGTAGAAGCCCTTGGTTTCCTCATCCGTCTCCCAGATGGAGGAAAGGCAGGTGGTTTCCGTGGTCATCACGTCGATGCCGTTGCGGAAGTCGATGGGCAGCTCCTTGATGCCGGGGCCGACGAATTCCAGCACCTTATTGTTGACGAAGCCGCTCTCGAAGGTGGCCTTCACCAGCGCGATGGCCACGTCGTGGGGGCCGATACCCCGGCGGGGCTTGCCGGTGAGGTACACCATGACTACCTCCGGCATGGGAGCGTCCCATGTATTTTTCAGCAGCTGCTTGGCCAGCTCCGGGCCGCCCTCGCCCACGGCCATGGTGCCCAGCGCGCCGTAACGGGTGTGGGAGTCGGAGCCAAGGATCATGGCGCCGCACTTTGCCATCTGCTCGCGGGCGTAGGAGTGGATGACGCTCTGGTTGGCGGGAACGTAGATGCCGCCGTACTTCTTAGCGGCGGACAGGCCGAACACATGGTCATCCTCGTTGATGGTGCCGCCCACGGCGCATAGGCTGTTGTGGCAGTTGGTCAGGGCGTAGGGGATGGGGAACTCCTTCATGCCGCTGGCCCGGGCCTGCTGGATGATGCCCACATAGGTGATGTCGTGGGACACCATAGCGTCAAACCGGATCTTGAGCTTCTCGGGATCACCGGATACGTTGTGGGCCTGCAGGATACGCCATGCCATGGTGCCTTGACGTGCCTCTGCCTGAGGGACAGACGCGCTTTCACAGGGGACACCGTTTACCAGATACATGCCGTGGTTCGTCAGTTGGATCATGCTGAATAACCTCCTTGGGTTGGATTCTTACACATATTTACTGTCCCTATTGTAAACGCAGCGGCGGGCAGTTGTAAACTGGTTTTTGCCCAAAATCAGGGCGGAAAACACATTTCTCCCTTTTGACGGATTTGCTGCGAAAACGCACGGAAATATGCATGACCGTGCAGGAATGCTGTCGTTTCTGAGGAGAGAACAGGGAGACTGACGGGGCGGCAAGGAGGAAAATGCAGTGCGCGCTCCGGTGGGGCTGCAAGTGCTTTCCGGCAAAATGCACAAAAAGCGGGAGCGGGCGGCAAAACGGATGGAAGGCGGCGCTTTTGTAAAAATACCGAAATATGGCAGATAAGTTTCCTTTAAGTAAAATATTGCCAAATATTGTTGACGAACAGGAGATTTTGTGCCATACTATCTGATAATATACCGCCCTATATCCATTTTTCAAAGGGGCGTCAGCAAGTGAAAGGAGTGACCACCTTGAGCAGACTTGACATCAAAACCCCCAGCAAAGCGCAGACTGTGGTGGATAACCTCTACCGTGACGTAGAGCGCCGCATCGCGGCGTCGCCTCCCGGTCTGTGTCCGGTGGATATGTCGCTGACCTTTTTGCAGCTGTGCCATGCCCAGACCTGCGGTAAGTGCGTGCCTTGCCGTATCGGGCTGGGGCAGCTGACCAAGCTGATCGAGCTGGTGCTGGACGGCGAGGCGGACATGTCCACGCTGGCCATCATCGAAAAGACGGCCCGCAGCATCGTCAACACCGCCGACTGTGCCATCGGCCGTGACGCCGCCCGGCTGGTAGTAGACGGTCTGGAGGGCTTCCGGGACGACTATATCGAGCATATCGAGCATCACCGATGTCTGGCAAGCCTTGCCCTGCCGGTGCCCTGCGTGGCCCTGTGTCCGGCGGGTGTGGACGTGCCCGGCTATATGGCGCTGGTAGGCGAGGGCCGCTGCGCCGACGCGGTGCGGCTGATCCGCAAGGATAACCCCATGCCCACCGCCTGCGCCTACATCTGCGAGCATCCCTGCGAGGCCCGGTGCCGCCGCAACATGATCGACGCGCCCCTGAACATCCGGGGGCTGAAGCGCTACGCCGTGGATCACGCGGGTGACGTGCCCCAGCCGGAATGCGCGCCCGCCACGGGAAAGACCGTGGCCGTCATCGGCGACTCCACCGGCCTGAGCTGCGCCTACTATCTGGCGCTGATGGGCCACAAGGTGGTCATTTTCGAGGAGCGCAAGCAGCTGGGCGGTATGCTGCGCTATGGCATCCCTAATTACCGCTTCCCCCGGGAAAAGCTGGACGCGGAGATCAACTCCATCCTGTCTCTGGGCATCGAGGCACACACCGACGTGACCGTGGGCAAGGATATCACCTTTGAGCAATTGCAGCAGGAGTATGACTGCCTGTATATCGCCATCGGCGCCCATCAGGGCAAGGGCGCGGGCATCCCAGGTGAGCACAGCAAGAACGTCATGTCCGCCGTGGAGATGCTGCGTGGCATCGGTGACGGCGACATGCCGGACTTTACCGGCAAGCATGTGGTGGTCATCGGCGGCGGCAACGTGGCCATGGACGTGACCCGCAGCTCCATCCGCCTTGGCGCGGACAAGGTGTCCTGCGTCTATCGCCGCCGCATCGAGGATATGACGGCGCTGCCGGACGAGGTCACCGGCGCCATGGCCGAGGGCGCGGAAATGCTGACACTCATGGCGCCCGTCCGTATCGAGGCCAACGAGAATGACGAGTCCGTGGCCCTGTGGGTACAGCCTCAGATCCCCGGCGAGACCGACAAGTCCGGCCGTCCCCGGCCGGAGAAGGCCGACCTGCCGGAGCTGCGCATCGAGGCGGACATCATCGTGGTGGCCATCGGACAGGGCATCGAGATCGCCGGGTTCGAGCAGTCCGGCGTACCCATCAAGCGGGGCACCTTTGTGGCGGCCAGCTCCAGTCAGGTGGGCAACATGAACAATGTGTTTGCCGGAGGCGACTGTGTGACCGGCCCTGCCACGGCCATTCGCGCCATCGCTGCCGGTAAGGTGGCGGCAGCCAATATCGATGAGCATCTGGGCTTCCACCATGATATTACCGTGGAGCTCGACATCCCGGCGCCCAAGCTGAACAACTCGCCTCCCCACGGACGCATCAACACCACCGAGCGGGAGGCCGCAGAACGGAAGAACGACTTTGAGGATATCGAATGTGGCCTGACCTGCGAAGGCGCCTGCACCGAAGCAGCACGCTGCCTGCGCTGCGACCACTACGGTTACGGGATTTTCAGAGGAGGTCGAAACAGCAAATGGTAACTTTGACGATCGACAAGAAAGTGATCTCCGTGCCGGAGGGCACGACCATTCTGGAGGCCGCCAGGAGCGCCAATATCAGCATCCCCACCCTGTGCTATCTCAAGGATGTCAACGAGATCGCCGCCTGCCGCATCTGTATGGTGGAGGTGGAGGGGCACGCGCGGCTGGTGCCCTCCTGCGACAACGCCGTGGTGGAGGGCATGGTGGTGCACACCAACTCGCCCCGAGTCCGTGAGGCACGGCGCGTGAACCTGCGGCTGATCCTCAGCCAGCATGAGATCTGCTGCACCAAGTGTACCCGCAGCGGCAGCTGCAAGCTCCAGACACTGTGCAACGACTATAACCTGCTGGGTGACCACTACATCAAGGACCTGAAAAACATCCCCACCGATTTCTCCAACCCTGTGGTGCGCATCGAAAACCGCTGCATCCGCTGCATGCGGTGCATTCAGGTGTGCGAGAAGATCCAGACCATGAACATCTGGGATGTGGTGGGCACCGGTACCCGCACCACCGTGGGCGTGGGCCGCTTCCACACGCTGGGCGAATCCGACTGCACCTTCTGCGGCCAGTGCATCACCCACTGTCCCGTGGGCGCTTTGCAGGAGCACGATGACACCGGCAAGGTGTGGGACGCGCTGGCGGATCCCAACAGGATCACCGTGGTGCAGATCGCGCCCGCCGTCCGGGCCGCGTGGGCGGAGTACTATCACCTTGACCCCAAGTTCGCCACTGCCAAGCGGATGGTGACGGCATTGAAGAAGATCGGCTTCGACTACGTGTTCGACACCAACTTTACCGCCGACCTGACCATCATGGAGGAGGGCACGGAGTTTTTGCAGCGGTTCACCCACCGCGACCAGTACAAGTGGCCCATGTTCACCTCCTGCTGTCCCGGCTGGGTGCGGTTCGTGAAGGGCCAGTTCCCGGAATACACCACCAATCTGTCCACCGCCAAGTCCCCTCAGGCCATGTTCGGTGCGGTGGCCAAGAGCTACTTTGCCGAAAAGCTGGGGGTGGATCCCCATAACATCTATGTGGTGTCCATCATGCCCTGCACCGCCAAGAAGGCGGAGCGGGCCATCCCCAACCTGAACAGTGCCTGCGGCGATCCGGACGTGGACGTGGTGCTGACCACCCGCGAGTTCGTCCGCATGCTGCGGGGCGAGCAGATCAATCCCGCCGTCATGGAGGAGACGGAGTTCGATAGCCCCTTGGGCACCGGTACCGGCGCGGCGGTGATTTTCGGCGCCACCGGCGGCGTCATGGACGCGGCGCTGCGCAGCGCCTACTTCATGGTCACCGGCCATAACCCCGATCCTGATGCCTTTTCGGCGGTGCGGGGCATGGACGGCTGGAAGGAGGCTGCCTTCGAGATCCCCGGCGCGGGCCGTGTCCGCGTGGCGGTGGTCAGCGGTCTGGGCAATACCCGGAAGCTGATGAACGCCCTGAAGGACGGCAAGGCCAGCTACGACTTCGTGGAGGTCATGGCCTGCCCCGGCGGCTGTGTGGGCGGCGGCGGACAGCCCATCCGGGACAGTGTGGAGCTGGCCCAGCCCCGCGGCGATATCCTGTGGAGCATTGATAAGAATGCGCCTGTCCGGTTCTCCCACGAGAATCCAGAGGTGCGGGCCATCTATAACCAGTATTTCCACAAGCCTCTCAGCCATCGTTCCCACGAGCTGCTGCACACCGACCTGACGGCGTGGAAAATGCCCACGGAGGAGTAAGACAATTTTCGGAGGTGCGGGTATGAGGAAGATACTGCTTCTGCTGGCGACGGCGACCCTGTGTATACTGCTGCTGACAGGCTGCGGCAGTACGGAATGGACCATGTCAGACATCCAACTCTCGGCTCAGGACGCTGCGGCGGTGGACCGGTGTCTGAAGTCCAAGGACTGGCAGGACGGCCTGACGGACTGCATCTCGGTGCGCCTCACCGACGGCAGCGGCAGGCGCGTTGACTACTGCGCCGACTGCGGCATCTTCAACGATTTGGGGGCCGGACGGCACCTGAAACTCAGCGACAGTGCCCGTGAGGACATGAACACCCGGCTGGGACAATATGTTGACCTTTGGGACAGAGGATAACAAAAAGTGCGGTACATGCTTGTGTACCGCACTTTTCCATATGTACCGATCAACCGGCCAGCGTCTTGCCCATCTCGCGGCAGGCGTTCAGCGCCGTGTCGTCGGGGGCTTCGCAGCAGGTGACGCTTTCGCACACCAGATTCACACCGGCGCTGTCGCAGTCCTTTTCCCAGCTGCGCATCCACTCGCCGTCGCCCCAGCCGTAGGAGCCGAACAGCGCCACGCTCTTGCCGCTGAGACTGTTCTTGCAGTTGTCGAACATGGGCTGGAAGTCCACCTCCTCCAGCACCTCGCTGCCCATGGCGGGGCAGCCGAAGGCGATGGCGGAATAGCCATTCAGGGAACCCACCTGATCGGGGGTCATCACGGTGACCTCCGCGCCGGCGGCCTTCATGCCCTCAGCCACGGCGTTGGCCATGGCCTCCGTGTTGCCGGTGCCGCTCCAATAGATCACAGCAGTCTTTTTCATAATCGTTGTCCTTTCTTTTTACGAATTTATTGTATCAACCCGCCACTGTCAGCTGCCCGATATCGGAACCGGAACGCCACAGGGCGCAGTAGATCTCCGTGCATTTCTTGAACTGGTCGAACATCCGCCGCGCCTTCTCCACGTCGCCGTAGACCTTCCACAGTCCGGCGCACTTGAAGTCGCAGGCCCGGTGCTCGATAAAGCCCTTTACATCCTCCGGCGGATAGCTGAGGAACAGGCCCACCTCGTGGGGGAACTCGCCGCTTTCCCGGAAGCGGCGGATCAGCTTGGCCACGCACCGCTGGCAGCCGCCGCAGGGATAGCCCGCCTGCTGTAAGATGTCCTGCGCCGCCTCGCTCTCCAGATCCCGCCGCAGCTCCGCCGGACGGTACAGGTACAGCAGCGCCTGCCGGCCCAGATAGCGGATGGGCAGCAGACACAGCCCCTTGGGCACCAGCTGCCGGTTCAGCCGCCGGATGTCCGCCAGCAGCGACGCCCGGTCGTCACAGGGGCAGGGGAACAGGCTGCCGGTCTTGATGCCCGCCAGCGTGGGCGCGCATTGCTTGATTAACAATTCTTCTGACATATGCGGCCTCCTCTCGTTGCTAGTATGGTGGATATATGGATCACTATACATTGGTTAGTGTAAGCTAACCAATGGGACTTAAAAAGCTGCCGCGGCTGGCAGTTCTTTTTGACAAAGCGTTCCCGTTGGTTAGCTAATGCTAACCAACGACTCTTAAAAAAGCTGCCCTCAGGCAGTTTTTTAAGTTTCACCCACTGGAACTATGGGCAGTATAGCACAGGTCCCGCCGTTTGGCAAGCCCATTTTTGAAAAAATTTCCAGAGTAAAGGTCAGGCGAACACCAGATGTACCAGCACCATATACACCACCGTGCCAGCGCCGATGGACAGCAGCACGTTGCGCTTCCACAGGTGCAGCACCGTCACCACCGCCAGGGCGATCAGCTCCGGCAGGCCGTGAGGTGCGGCGGCAATGTCCACGTTCCGCAGGCAGTACACCACCAGAAGGCCCATCATTGCGGCGGGCAGGGTGCGGCCCAGATATTCCACCACCTTGGGGATGGGCTTGTTGTCGGGGAACAGCAGGAAGGGGAGAAAGCGGGTGATGATGGTGCCCAGCGTCACCGCACCCACGATGATAAGCGCCTGGGTCGTTGTCAGTGTCATAGCTTTTTCCTCCCCAACAGTAATACGATCAGCACCAGCACCATGGCGGGGATCACCAGATTGTCCGCGCCGAACACCGCCAATGCGGCGGCAGTGCACACAAGGCCGATGACGCCGCTCATGCGGTTCTGGGGGTTCTTCACCTGCTCGATGAACAGCACCACGAACAGGCCCGTCAGGGCGAAGTCAAGGCCTGTGGTGTCGAAGGTGATAAACCGGCCCGCCACCGCGCCCAGCACCGAGCCTGCCGCCCAGTAGCCGTAGTTCAGCAGCGACACCGCCAGATAGAAGTCCTTTTTCGGCACGTCCGCAGGCGGCACCACCGAGGAGACGATGGAGAATGTCTCGTCGCTGAGGGTGTAGATCAGTACGCCCTTGGCCGCGCCGAGACCGCGGTATTTGCCCAGCATGGACACGCCGTAGAACAGGTGGCGGGCGTTGACCATCAGGCTCATCAGAAACGCCTGAATGGGGTCAAAGGCAGTGGCCAGCAGCGTGATGGCCACGAACTGCATGCTGCCGCAATAGGCAAGGCAGCACATCAGCAGCACCCATGGCACGCCGTAGCCCTTGGTCTGCATCAGCACGCCGTAGGCGATGCCCAGCACCAGATATCCGGTCAGCACCGGAATGGTCTGGGGGAACGCGGTACGGATAGCGGCAAGGGCGGGATGCGGCTTTTTCTCCATACATCCACCTCCGGATAAAGAAGCTGTAAAGAAGATGTAAAGTGTTCTCAATTATATACAACACAGCGGGGAAAATCAAGAAAAGTTTACAATTATCGCCTTGATTCCCTGTATGGGTATGGTATCGTGTAGGTACAGAGGAAAGGAGCGTGATCCCATGAAAAAGCTGCATAAGGTGGAGCAGGGCAAGATGCTCTGCGGTGTGTGCACCGGTATCGCCGCCTATTTCGACATCGATCCCACGCTGGTGCGTCTGGGCTGGGTGCTGTTTTCCCTGCTGGGCGGCAGCGGTATTCTGGCCTACATCATCTGCGCGCTGATCGTTCCCAACGATCCGGATAAGGTAGAATAATACAGCAAAAGCACCACTTTGTGGTGCTTTTGTTTCGTTGACAATCTCTGCGGGGACTGGTACAATGATGCTATCAAACAAAAAGGAAGTGATCCCATGATCCTGACTCCCCAGCAGCAGGCGCTGCTTGACGGCGAAAAAGGCGAGGTCATGGCCAAGGTGGTCAAAACACTGGTCATGTACGGCGATGCCTTCGGCGCGGAGCGGATGGTGCCCGTCACCAGCCAATATGGCCACACGGTCATCAGCTTCGGCCTTGACGTGATGAAGCCGGTGTACGACCTGTACGACCAGCTGATCGCCGCCGGACTGACCGACGGCCAGCGCTTCACCGCCGATCCCCGCCCGCTGGACGAAAACGTCCCCTCCGGTCTTCTGGAGGACGTGGTGTTCAAGAAGATCATGTATACGCAGCAGGAGCGGTATGAGGAGCAGCTGCGCAAGCTGGGCATCGTCAGCGACGACGCCTATACCTGCACCTGCTATATGGACGAGGTGGGCAATGTCCCCAAAAAGGGAGACGTGCTGACTTGGGCGGAATCCTCCGCCGTGGTGTACGCCAACTCCGTGCTGGGCGCACGGTGCAACCGCAACTCCGGCATTCTGGAGCTGATGGGCAGCATCGCGGGCTTCGTGCCGGAGTTCGGTTTGCTGACCGACGCGGGCCGCAAGGCCACATGGGTGGTGGAGGTGCGCTGCACCTCCTGTCCCGAGCCGCAGCTGCTGGGCAGCGCCATCGGCATGAAGGTCATGGAGGAGGTGCCCTACATCAAGGGCATGAACACATGGCTGGGTACTGAGCTGGACGACGGCGCGAAAACGTATCTGAAGGACTTCGGTGCGGCCACCGCCTCCAACGGCGCAGTGGGACTGTACCACATCGCCGGACTGACCCCCGAGGCCAATGAGCAGGGCGAGAGCCTGATCGCGGAGAACGCCAAGGTCTACGTCATCGACGACGCGGAGCTCCAGCGGGTAAAGGACAGCTATCCCGTCATGTGGAAGAATCCCCACGCCAAGCCGGAGCTGTGCTTCGTGGGCTGTCCCCACATGTCCCTGAAGCAGCTCCACGACTGGACCGACGCGGTGGAGCAGAACCTGCGGCTGAACGGCCGGGACAAGGTGGCCGTTCCCACGGTGTTCACCGCCGCGCCCGCTGTCATCAAGGCCTTTGAGCAGGATACCGTTTACGCGGCGCGGCTGCACAACATGGGCGTGGTGGTCAGCTATATCTGCCCGCTGATGTATATGAACAACCCCCTGTGCAAGAAGAAGGCGGTCATCACCTCCTCCAACAAGCTGCGCACCTATACCAGCGCCCGGTACTATACCGAGCGGGAGATCCTGGACATCATCACCGGAAGGGAGATCGACTGATATGAAGGAATTTAAGGGCTGCGTTGTAGTGCCTGGCACCTGTCAGGCGGAAGCGTTGGTGAGCCATGGCGGCTTCAACACGCTGGCCAGCTATCAGATGGCGCTGATGTTCGGCGACAAGAAGGTGAAGTGCGGCGACCAGAATAACGCCGACCTCTATAAGAAGCCCATGCTGGGCAAGGCCCTGTGCCTGCCCATGACCATCGGCTCTACCACCGGCGGCATGGTGCTGTTTACCGCCTGCGCGCTGGGCAAGCAGCCCGCCTGCATGCTGTTCTCCATGCCCATCGACTCACTGGCTGCCAGCGGCGCGATCCTGGGCGACGTATGGACCGACGGCAAGATGCCTGTGGTGGACAGTCTGGGCGAGGAATTTCTGGAATACGTCAAGACCGGCATGCAGGTGACGGTGGGCGAGGAAGGACTGGTGACCGTAGAATGAGCGATAACGTATTCAGCAAGAAACCCAGCGAGTGCCGCTATTCCTTCATGCAGCACAGGGAGTGCGAGTTTTTCCCCTGCCACGCCACCAACCATCCGGAGGACTTCAACTGCCTGTTCTGCTACTGCCCGCTGTATGCCTTGGGCAGTCAATGCGGAGGTAATTTCAAGTGGCTGGAAAACGGCGTGAAGGACTGCTCGGCCTGCATGCTGCCCCATGGCCGCGGCAGCTATGAGTATATCATGGGTAAGTTCCCCCTGATCTCCGCCATGGCCAAGCGCAACCGGTAAAGGACCCATCCCGCGGCGTCTGCCGCGTTCTGATAGATATTTTTCAACACGAAAGGGGTTGTTCATTATGATGAAGAAATATTTTGTCCCGATCAACACACAACTTTGGAGGAATTTGAATGAACAACATAACTTTGAAACCGATCGATCAGAACAACTTTATCACCTGCTTTAATCTGGAGCTGGGCGAGGGACAGGACAAATTCGTCTCCCACCCCATCCGCAGTCTGGCACAGGCCTATGTTTACCGGGATCAGTGTACCCCCTTTGGCATTTACGACGGGGATACCATGGTGGGCTACGTCATGGTGATCTACGATGATGATGAATGTACCTATAACATCTGGCACCTGATGATCGACCGCCGCTGCCAGGGCAGGGGCTATGGCCGTGCCGCCACAGAGCAGGCGCTGGCTTATATCGCGGAAAAGCCCTTTGGTCCGTCGGAAACGACGCTGATCACCTGCGCCCCGGAGAACCGCGTGGCCTATGAGCTGTACCGGCGCATGGGCTTTGCCGAGACCGGCCGCGGCGACGAGGACGAGGTGGAGTTGGCCCGCCCCATCGACTGACAGAAATACGCAAAGCCCTGACCCATCGGGTCAGGGCTTTGCTCTTTCATTACGCCTTTGTGTTCAGCAGCACTCTGGCGAAGCCGTCGGCAAAGATGCGGGCGCTGTTGAGAGCCTCGTCCAGCGAGTTGCCCGCCGCGCCTACCTCTACCAGCATGGAGCCGAGGGATTTGTGCTGGTTATAGTTGGAGTTCCGCAGGGTGATGGGCCGCATCACCGTGGGAT